>MWAC01000030.1 GCA_002068815.1 Firmicutes bacterium ADurb.Bin467
TTGGAAAGTGCGAGATTGATTTTCGCTTTAACCTTGATTGATTCATAAGCAAGTATTGCAACTGCGAACCGCAGGGGAACCTTCCTGAAAAAGGAAACTTTGTTTGCCCCGCCTGCGGAAAGAAGGACTTCACCGGCATCCGCCAGTTCAACCTCATGTTCAAGACGCATCAGGGCGTCAACGAGGACTCCGCCGCGGAGATCTACCTGCGCCCGGAGACCGCGCAGGGCATATTCGTCAACTTCCAGGCCGCGATGCGCACGACGCGCCGCAAGCTCCCCGCCGGCATCTGCCAGATCGGAAAGTCGTTCCGCAACGAGATCACGCCGGGCAACTTCATCTTCCGCGTGCGCGAGTTCGAGCAGATGGAGCTCGAGTTCTTCTGCAGGCCCGGCGAGGATTTGGAGTGGTTCGACTACTGGCGCGCGTTCTGCCGCGAGTGGCTGATGTCGCTCGGCATGAAGGCCGAGAACCTCAGGCTGCGCGACCACGAGAAGGACAAGCTCGCGTTCTACTCAAAGGCGACGACGGACTTCGAGTACCTGTTCCCGTTCGGCTGGGGCGAGCTCTGGGGCGTCGCCGACCGCACGGACTACGACCTCAAGCAGCATCAGGAGCACTCCGGGAAGTCGATGGAGTACCTCGACCCCGTGACGAACGAGAAGTTCATCCCCTACTGCGTCGAGCCGTCGGTCGGCGTCGACCGGCTCGTGCTCGCGTTCCTGTGCGACGCCTACGACGAGGAGGAGCTCGAAGGCGGCGACGTGCGCACGGTCTTGCACCTCCACCCCGCGCTCGCGCCGTTCAAGGCGGCGGTGCTTCCGCTCCAGAAGAACAAATTGGGCGACAAGGCGCGCGAGGTCTACCGGATGCTTTCGAAGAGGTTCATGGTCGAGTACGACGAGACCGGCTCGATCGGCAAGCGGTACCGCCGGCAGGACGAGGTCGGAACGCCGCTGTGCGCGACGATCGACTTCGACACGCTCGAGACCGGCAACGTCACCGTCCGCGACCGCGACACAATGAAGCAGGATATCGTGGCCATCGACAACCTCGTCCGGTATATTGAGGAAAAGACCGACTTCTAGTTGAAGGCCGCCCCTTCCGAACGGAGGGGGCGGACTCATGCCTCACCCGCACACGCAGAACGGCCGGTTCGTCTTGGCCTCCTGCATGATCAGGTCGAGCGCGTACGCCTGGCCGGTGCGGGCGCGGCTGCCGGGGTCGTTGACTTCGACGAGGCCCTCCTCGGTCACGGCGGTCAAGAGGATGTAGTGGCCGTTGTCGGTAAACGTGCCCGGCCCCATGTGCGCGATCACGGGCTTGCCCGCGCGGATCGCGTTCAGGATTCGCCAGCCGGAGCGGCCGATCCACTTCGCGGCGACGCCGTTTTCGCACAGCATCCGGGAGACCGCCTCGTGGCTCAGGCCGTTCCCGGTGTACGCGCCGCTCTCGTACGCGTCGAAGAACAGCGTTTGCGGGTCCGGCTCGTCCGCGCCGGTCAGGTGTCGGATCGCCATGAACGCGCACACCGCGCCGCAGCCGGACGAGCGGACGGTGCGCGGCTTCCCGCCGATCACGCAGACGGCCTCGCGGTAGTCGCCCTGAAACGCGGGTTCGATCGCCAGGTCATACGCACCTTCGCGGATGCGCACGCGCGCGAGCAGGCTTACAAGCGAGAGCAGCACGACGACGGCGACCGCGGCCCAAATTTTCCTGCGCATGCTTCCCCCTCCGTTTCTTCGCGTGCCTGCGCGTGTATGTATACCATTGTAGCACAAATCGCGGCCCCGGAAAAGGCATTCCGGGCCGGAGAAAATTGCCTGGGAGGGCGTTTCCATGCAGCTCGTACTGATCACGGCACTGGGCGTCGGCGGCGCGACGATCGTCGGCTCGCTGATCGGCTTCGCGTTCAAGAAGATTCCCCACAAGTTCAACGACGCGATCCTGAGCTTCGCGGCGGGCGTGATGCTCGCGGCGGCGATGGTCGGGCTGATCCTGCCGGCGCTCGAGCATGGCGGCTGCGGCGGCGCGCCGATCGTCGCCCTCGGCGTGCTGGCCGGCGCGCTCGTCATCAATTTGCTCGACCGGTTCATCCCGCATTTGCACAACCTCGCGGGCATCGACCGCGAGAAGCACGGCGGGCACGTCGAGCAGCTCAACAAAATCCTGCTGTTCGTGACCGCGATCGCGATCCACAACCTGCCGGAAGGCCTCGCGGCGGGCGTCAGCTTCGGAACCGGAAACATCGGCGACGCGATCTCGGTCGCCGCGGGCATCGCGCTGCAGAACGTGCCGGAGGGCATGATCATCATCGCGCCGATGCTCGCGGCCGGCATGAGCCCCCGGCGCACGTTCGTGATCGCGATGTTCACGGGGCTCGTCGAGGTCTTTGGGACGCTGATCGGCTACCTGGCGGTCAGCATCACCGCCGCGGTGCTGCCGTTCGCGCTGGCGTTTGCCGGCGGCACGATGCTCTACGTCATCAGCGACGAAATGATCCCCGAGACGCACAGCCACGGCTACGAGCGCGGCGCGACCTACGCGCTCTTGATCGGCTTCTGCGCGATGATCCTGATGGACTTCTACATCGGCTGACGCGCGCCCTCCCGCGGCGAATTGTAAAGATGGAGAATTTGACAGGAGCTATTGACAAACATGGCGGCGTGTGGTAACATATCTGATGTCGCCGCGATCGCGGCAGTCAGGGAAGCCTGTGGGAGCATAGCTCAGTTGGGAGAGCACTTGCCTTACAAGCAAGGGGTCACAGGTTCGAGCCCTGTTGTTCCCACCAATACGGTCCGGTAGTTCAGTTGGTTAGAATGCCAGCCTGTCACGCTGGAGGTCGAGGGTTCGAGCCCCTTCCGGATCGC
>MWAC01000031.1 GCA_002068815.1 Firmicutes bacterium ADurb.Bin467
CTGGTCGAGCCGCTCCTTGTCGATCGGGTTTGCGGCGCCCCGTTCCGGGTGCGCGCGGGAAAAGACCTCGCTTTCGGCGAACGCCTTCGCGGCCAGTATCCGCCGGGCCGGGATCGGGTGGTCGTACGAGAGCTCCAGCAGCCGAACCGGCGTCTCCTTGACGGACTCGAGCTGCCCCGCGGCCTCCTCCGGCGAGAGCTCGCCCTCGCCGAAAATCGCGCCGGACATGAACTTCGAGAGCGTCGTGAGCGCCGGCCCGGCGTCCCCGACGCACAGCATGCCGGCGCGGTCGCAGGTGACCTCGGCGGCGCGTATCCACGACAAAAGCGCCAGCCGCATCGAGACCGACAGAAGCGCCGCCAGCCCCGCGCCGAGCCCGCCCGCGCCGAGCGTGCCGGCCATCTCGAGGATCGACGCCGCGGTCGAGTAGACGCCGTGGCGGCAGTGTATGTGGCCGCACTCGTGGCCGATTGTGAACTTCAATTCGTCCCTCGTGAACCGCTCGACGAGCGCGGACGTGATGAACACGACCGGCGCCTCGTCGTCGAACGCGTACGTCCACGCGTTGACGAGCGCCGCGTCCGAGAGCAGGTAGACGTCCGGCACGCCGATGCCGAGCGTCCGCGCGCAGTCGAGCGTCATCTGGTAGATTTCGCCGAACTGCGAGGGCGACACGCGCGTCGAATTCATCTGCGCCATGCGCTTCTGCCGGGGAATCTCTCCGGCGCAGTACGCCCTGCACAGCCTGTAGAGCCCCGGGACGCGGTCGAGCCTCTTGCGAAGGCTCTCGTCAAGCGAAAACGAGTAGGCGGCCGGTCCCATGCCCGACCCGCCGCGCGTCTCGCAGTAGCCCGGGAAATTCAGCGCGATTTCCGCGGTCGGGTTGTTCACAGCTCCTCCCCCTTCCCGGCGGGCGCGAGCAGGCCGCGCAGCTCGGCGATCTCTTTGCGGACCTCCCCGGCGGACTGCTCCACCTGGGCGAACAGCTCCTCGGTCTCCTTCCGCTCCTCCTCGTTGCCCTCCATGTCGGACGCGATCGCGTCGAGCGTCGCCTTCGTCGAGTTCATCATACGCTCCGTCTCGGACAGGAGCCGCTCCTTGATCCCGTCGAACGCGCCGTACACGGCCTCCTTCAACCGCTTCTCCTGCTCCCGGCGCACCTCGTTCGACGTCAGCCGCTCGAGCACGGAGTCGCGGAACTTCGCGATGAACTTCGCCGACATGTCCGGCTGCAGGAATTTGTTGACCGCCTTCATCGCCATCTTGCCGGCGAACAGGTAGACGATCGCGGTTCCGGCGATGACGATCGGCCCGCCCAGCGCGATGCCCGCGGCCGCGATCAAGGAGTTCAGCGCGTAAAACGACGCGGCCGCGGTCAGCCCGCCGACGCCGCCGCCGAGCAGCAGCCCCTTGATGCCCGCCTGCCGGTAGCCCAGGTACGCCGCGCCGATGCCCGGGATGCCGCCGCCCATGCCCATCGCGACGTCGATCGCCGTCGAGAGCACGGTGTTCCCCGGGTCCTTCGTCGTCAAGCTCATCTCGATGCCGCTGAGCTTCGAAAGGAACTCTCCCTCGAAGCCCTCGAGCCGCGTGATCTCGGTCGAGGTGCACTTCTCGATCGCCGACTGAAGCCGCTGGACGTACTCGACCGAGCAGTTCTTCGAGACGTCCTCGACGATGCCGATCAGCCGCTTGCTCGTCGCCTCCTTGTTCTCCTTCGAGAGGTCGTCCTTCGACAGTTTGACCCCCTCGAGCGCCGCGGTCACGCTCTTTTTCAATTCGTCTATGTACTCCTGTATCCGCGGGAGCAGCTCCTGGCAGGCGTTCTTCGCCGAGACGTCGACGTTCTCGAGCTCCCGGTCGCGCTTCTTCTTCAATTCCTCGAGCACGGCGACGCCCTCGTCGTACTTCTTCTGGAAGACGTCCTTGTCGGCGCTGAACTGCCTTCTGCGCATCTCGATCGCGCCGAGCATCGTGTCGACCGCGGACTGCATGCGGCCCAAGTACGTATACAGCGCGATGCCGCCGCGCTCCTGCGTGAGCGTGTACTCGATCGACCGCTCGAGCTCGGAAAAATTGCTCTCCTCGACGAGCGACGGGTTGTTCCTGAGCTTCCCGCGCAGCGCGTTCCTGGCCGAGATGCCGACGACGCGCGGCTTCCCGATCGCGCGCAGGAATTTCTGGTATTCCTCGGAGTCCGCGCCGTAGAGCCGCTTCGCCTTGCCGACGACCATCTCCTGTATCCGCCCGGCGATGAATTCGAGCACATCCCTCGCCTCGTCCTCGTCGAGCACGTCGATCGCATTGACGACGAAGATCACGCGCCCGAGGTCGGAGGCGATCATCTTGTTGACGAGGAAATCGCGCTCGGTCTCGGAAAACGGCGAGGTCGCCATCAATACGAACAGCGCCGCGTCGGTCTTCGGGAGCATCGACAGCGTGATCTCGGTCATCGTGTCCTCGTCGTTGAGGCCGGGCGTGTCGATGATGTCGACGTTGTTTTTGCAATACGAGAGCGGATACCGGACGACCACCTCGCTGACGGTCTCGGCCATGCCGCGCGAGGCCTCGTCGAGCTTCGTCACGTAGGCGCGCAGGTGGTCCATGTCGACCTCCTCGGACTTCCCGTCCTTGAAGTGGACGACGACCGCGGGGCTCTCGCCGTAGACGACGCGGTTCAGGGCGGCCGTCGCCGGGAGCCTATCGGCCGGGCAGATCTCGGCGCCCAGCAGCGCGTTGATGATCGTGCTCTTGCCGCGCTTGAACTCGCCGATCACGGAGATGTTGAAGCGGTCATTGCGAATCTTCCGGACGTTCTCGCGGAGCATCGAGGAGAGGTCCGCGAGGTTGAGCGCCTGGCTGCCGGACGAGAGCTCCTCCATCCTGCCGGCCAGATGGGCGGTCGCCCGGGTATACCCCTCTACCGTGGAAACGTCGAACCTGTTGGCCTCCATCAAAATTCCTCCCTTGCTGTAGGATCGCTACGCCTGCTTGACGATCAGCCGGCATGTCTCGACGAGCAGCCGCGCCTTGGCCGCGTCCGCGGTGGAAAAAAGGATGTATCTGGATGGCATGCGGTGCTTGATCAGGATTTCCGCGCGCGTGGGCAGCTCCTCGTTGAGCGCGATCCAGCGGATGTCCCCGAACGGCATCGCGATCGCCGGGCCGATCAGCGGGCTGAAGCGCAGCGCGCCGCTTCCGAACAGCAGCTCGCCGTTCTGGTCGTTCTTCCAGCTCTTCAAGAAGTTGCCCGCCGCGCCGGACGCCTGGTCCCACTGGTTGTGCGTCTGCTTGAGCACGCAGCGCAGGCTCATGAAGTCGTGCACGGCCTGATAGCCACCACAGTGCGGGCAGTAGTTGACGGACTGGGGGATCGACTCCTTGCACGCGACGCACTTCTTGACCTCCTCGTGCCGGGCGTTCTTCGCGCCGCACTCGGGGCAGATCGACACCCCGTCGCTCAATATCTTCCCGCAACTCGAACATATGTACATGCTATATCTCCATTTCCGAGCGGATGCTCTCGAACATCAGATCGCTCCGGGCGCGGTTGCGGCGGTAGCTCATCTTCAAAAATTCCGCCGCCTCGCACCGCTCCTCGTAGGCGCACTCGAGCGCGAGCTGGTACTCCTGCAGATACGCGCTGTCGAGCCGCTTAAACGCGCGGCAGAAGTCCCCGCGCATCTCGGTCAGCCAGCGGTCGAGCCGGTCCGCGACCGCCGACATCTGCGCAAACGCCGCCTGTTCCAGCGCGATGAACAGCCCCCCCTCGCGCACCGGCCCGCCGAGGCGAAGCGGCGCGAGGTCGTATGCGCCGGGCGGCGGCGCGTCCGTCACGATCTCGTAGAGCTCCGCCGCCGGCGTTTTTCCGCCCGGGGACGGGAGCGCGACGCCCTTGAGCGCCGAGACGCCCTCCAGAAAGGCCGCCCGCATGTCCGCGGCCGCCGCCTTGTACTGCGCGCGCAGATGGTCGTCGACCGCCCGGCAGGCCGCCGCGCACTGTGCCGGGACGTCCTCCGGCGAGCGCACGCGCGCGGCCCGGTCGAGGATCATCGAGCGTATCGGCAGAAAATGCTCGCCGCGGAAGCGGAACGCGTCGATGCGCTCCCAGCACCGGCGGGAAATCTCGTCGAGCCGGCCGTCGACGTACGCGCCCATCTGCTCTCGGATACGGATCATCCCGCGCAGCGCGCGCTCGGTCGTCTCGGTCTCGGCCTGCAGGCGAAGCATGCGCGCGTTGTAGCGCCCCTCGAGCTCGGCGATCGAATCCCGCACGAAGGCGAGCACCTTCGCGATCATGTTCGTCGTCTGCGCGGAGGTCACGATCTTGTAGAGCTCGTCCTGAAAGCCCGGAAAGCGGCTCTTTTTCAGCAGATTCCGGTCGTTCGTGCGCATCGCGGCGAGCGCCTCCTTCGGGGAAATGCCGAAGATGCGCATATGGTCGAGTATCCTGTGCGCGCGGGCGATGGTCTCCTCGTCGTCGAGCGCCTGAAACGCATAGTGGCGGACCTTCTCCTCGACGCTTTTGAGCACGCGGCCTATGTCCTCCTCGCCGTCGAGGCAGTCGATGAAGTTGACCGCGAACACGATGTCGTGTATGTTGCGGCTCTTCAGGAGCCGGACGATCAGCTCGCACTCGCTCTGGCTGCACGGCGAAAGCGCGGACATGACGACGATCGCCGCGTCGATCTCCTCGATCCGCTTCAGCGTGATCTCGGTCATCCGCTCGTCGTCCTCGAGCCCGGGGGTATCGATGATGTCGATGTAATTCTGGCAGAAAACGGAGGGGTAGCCGACGACGACCTCGTCGATCTCCGCGGCGTTGCGCCGCCCGACCTCGCCGACCTTCGAGACATAGTCGTCGAGCTGGTCGATCTCGATCTCGCGGGTCGTCCCGTCCTTGAAGAACACCTCCGCGAATTCCGTCGGCGAAAACGTCACGCGGTTGACGGTCGCCGTCGCGGGCCGGACGTCCGCGGGGAGCACGCCGTGGCCGAGCAGCGCGTTCAAAAGGCTCGATTTTCCGCGCTTGAACACGCCGATCAGCGCAATCTTGTAGTACCGGGTCTTGACCAGCTCGACGTACTCGCCGATCCCGGCGATGATGTCCTCCGCGTCGAGAGAATCGTAAAACGAGCGCAGGTTGATCAGGTATTCATACAGCTTGAACTCGACGCTCTTGAGCCTTGCAGCCTTCACGGTAGAAAATCCTCCATGCGGGATTTCATCAACCTCTGGGCATTATAGCATGTTTTGTCGTTATTAGGAATATTTTAACATGAAATTTTCAAACGCCGCGGCCGCGCGCGAAAAAAAGCGGCCCCTGCTTCGGCGCCGCGGGGCCGCTCTTTCATGGATATCCGGACCGGGAATCTACTGCACGGGAACCCGGTAAATCGCAAAGGTCTCGCTCGGCACGATCACGCCCTTGGGGGTCCTGTACATAAGGTTGTCCCCGGTCAAAAAGGGCTCCATCCCGGAGAGCTTTCTGAAGTCCTGCGACGTGTTGATCTGGGCGTAGAGGACGTAAACATATTCGGCGCCGGGCTTCGTTTCCCGCGCCCACGCGCACAGGGCTTCATAGCCGCCGATGCTCTGTTCCTTCCTCTCCCAGCTCACATAGGTTACCTTTTCGCCGCCGTAGATGCTGTAAATCCCGTCGCTGTCGAGGTAGGATACCACGCCCGCGATCGTGGGCTCCCAGGCGGCGAGAAGCAGCGAATCCTCCGGAATCTCCTCCCGCACGAAGGCCGCGCAGTCCTTCGCGCCGGAATAGGGTTGGCGCAAATCGCGGACTGCCGTGATGTACGAGCCGAAGGACGCGAGGAGTATGACCGCGAGCATCGCGTACCGGAGCCGCCGGAGGCGCGCCTCGCCCCACGCCGTCCACAAGAACCAGAGGACGATGAACGTCCACGCGCTGACGTGGTAGGGCATGATCGAGTAAAAGGCAACGCCGATGAGGACTCCGAAGCATATGCCGAACGCCGCGATCAGGGCGGCCTTGAGAGTCCCCGGATTCCGGTTTTTCGCGAGATGAAATATCAGAAGGGCGGCGCAGAGGGCGGCGGCGGAGGCCGGACATGCGGGAGATTTTCAGGCTGGCGCGCAGGCTTGACCTGCGCGCGCTGTTCGTGGCGCCCACCCAAAACGTCCCGCTGCAGTTTCTGCGCTATGCGTTTGTCGGCGGCGCGGCCGCGCTGGCGGACGCGCCCCGCGCCCGCGG
>MWAC01000032.1 GCA_002068815.1 Firmicutes bacterium ADurb.Bin467
TGCTCCCGCGTGTCGCGGTGATGCTCCACACCGGCCTCACCGCCGATTGTACCGAACTGAGTATCGACCCCGAGACCGGGCTGCTGCTGCAGACGCGCCCGGCGTTCGGCGGGAATTTGCTCGCGACGATCACTTGCCCCGACGCCAGGCCGCAGATGGCGACCGTCCGGCCGAAGGTGTTCCCCCGGCCGATTCCGGACCCCGCGCGCCCGGCCGTCGTCGTCCGCGAGGCGCCCGGCGCGGAGGCGTCGCCGGTCCGGATACTGGAACGGATCGCGGGCGAGAAGTCGCTCAACATCGGCGACTTCGACGTGCTGGTGTCCGTCGGAATGGGGATCGGCGGCGCGAAAAACATCGCCTTGGCCGAGAAACTCGCGGAAAGGCTCAACGGCGCGCTGTCGGCGTCGCGCCCGGTCGTCGACGCGGGGCTCGCGCCGTACTTTCGGCAGGTCGGGCAGACCGGCAAGGCCGTCTCGCCGAAGCTCTACCTCGCGCTCGGCATCTCCGGCGCGATACAGCACATGGCCGGCGTCGGGGCCGAGACGCTCGTCGCCGTCAACACCGACCCGGACGCGCCGATCTTCCAACACGCCGACTACGGCATGCGGATGGACTGCGGGAGGTTTCTTGAGGAAGTGCTTGAAAAGATCGACGGCGGATGAAGTTCATCCGCCGCCGCATTTTAGAATTGATACCGGAGCACCGGATTCCTCGCCGCGCCGACCTCGTCGAGGCGGTTGACGGGCGTCGTGACCGGCGCGTCGTGCAATTTCTGCGGGTCCTCGCGCGCGAGCCGGAGGATGTCGAGCATCGCCTCCGCGGCCTCGTCGAGCGTCTCGCGGGACTCGGTCTCGGTCGGCTCGACCATCAGCGCCTCGTGGACGATCAGCGGGAAATACATCGTCGGCGCGTGCATGCCGCGGTCGACCATCGCCTTCGCGACGTCGAGCGCGGACACGCCGGTCTCGGCCTTCAACTTTTCCAGCGTCAGCACGAATTCGTGCATGCACAGGCCCGGCTGCGCGGGCTCGTACGCGGGGACGAGCTTTTTGAGCATGTAGTTCGCGTTCAGCACCGCGCCCTCGGCGACCTCGCGCATGCCCTCCGCGCCCAGCGTCAGCATGTAGGAGAGCGCGCGCACGACGACCGAGAAGTTGCCGTAGAACGCCTTCACGCGCCCGACGCTCTTCGGGGGATCGAAGAAGCGGAACATGTCGTCGGTCTTGGCAACCTGGTCGCGCGGCAGGAAATCCTTCAAAATCGCCTTCACGCCGACCGGGCCGCTGCCGGGGCCGCCGCCGCCGTGCGGGGTCGAGAACGTCTTGTGCAGGTTCAGGTGCACGACGTCGAAGCCCATGTCGCCGGGCCGCGCGACGCCCAGAATCGCGTTCAGGTTCGCGCCGTCGTAGTAGCAGAGCCCGCCCGCGTCGTGCACGATCCTCGTGATCTCCTGGATGTTCTCGTCGAATATGCCGAGCGTGTTCGGGTTCGTGAGCATCAGCCCCGCGGTGTCCTCCCCCGCCGCCCTTTTCAGCGCCTCGAGATCGACGCGCCCGCTCGCGGTCGACGGGATCGAGATCACCTCGAGCCCCGCCATCGTCGCGGACGCCGGGTTCGTGCCGTGCGCGGAATCCGGGACGAGCACCTTTTTGCGCTTTGTGTCGCCCCGATCGCGGTGGTACGCGTTGATCAGCAAAAGCCCCAGCAATTCGCCGTGCGCGCCCGCCGCCGGCTGGAACGTCACCGCGTCCATGCCGGTGACTTCTTTGAGAATCTGCTCGGCGCGGAACAGCACCTCGAGGCAGCCCTGCGCGTATTGTTCCCCCTGCAGCGGATGCGCCCGGGCGAAGCCGTCGAGCGCGGCCATTTGCTCGTTGACCTTCGGGTTGTATTTCATCGTGCAGGAGCCCAGCGGATAGAAGCCGTCGCAGACGCCGAACGCGCGCCTTTCCAGCGCGGCATAGTGGCGGCTCAGGTCGTTTTCGGAGATCTCGGGGAGCCGCGGTTTCTCCGCGCGAAGGAGGTTTTCCGGAACCGGCGCCTCCGGCACGTCGAGCGGCGGCAGGATCGAGAGAGCGCGCCCTGGGACGCTCTTTTCAAACAGCAGCTTCATTGAAGCACCTCCCCGACAGCCGCCGCGACCTCGTCGATGTCCTCGCGGCTGTTCATCTCCGTCGCGCACCAGAGGATGCCTCCCTCGACCGGCAGGCCGCCCAAGATGCCCCGGTCCGCGAGCGCGCAGAGCAGCTTCTCCGGGTCGATCGGGCATTCGGTCGCGAACTCGTGGAAGAATTCGCCCTCATGGATGGGTTTCAGGCCGACTTCGGCGAGCTTCTCGCGCAGGTACGCGGCCTTCGCATGGCACTGGCTCGCGACCTCCGTGAGGCCGCTCGCGCCCAGAGCCGCCATGTACGCCGCAGCGGTCATCGCGCACAGCGCCTGGTTCGAGCAGATGTTCGAGCTCGCCTTCTCGCGGCGGATGTGCTGCTCGCGCGCCTGCAGCGTCAGGACGAACGCGCGCTTTCCGTCCCGGTCGGTCGTCCGGCCGACGATGCGGCCGGGGAGTTTTCGAAGAAGCGGCGCCTTGCACGCCATGAAGCCGAGGTACGCGCCGCCGAACGACAGCGGGAGCCCGAGCGGCTGCCCCTCGCCGACGGCGACATCCGCGCCGAGCTCGCCCGGGGATTTGTACAGCGCGCAGGCGGTCGGGTTCATGCTCAAGATCAGCTTCGCGCGCCTTTCGTGCGCGATGTTCGCGGCGGCCTCGGCGTCCTCGATCAGCCCGAAGAAGTTCGGCGACTGCACGAGCACGCACGCGCAACTGTCGCAGAGCATCCCCTTGAGCGCGTCGAGGTCGGTGCGCCCGTCCTTCAGCGGGACGAGCCGGATTTCGACGCCGGGCCCGTCGGCGTAGGTCTTGAGCGTCTCGATGGTCATCGGATGCACGCCCTCGGACACGAGCGCGACGCGGCGCTTGCCGTCGACGAGCATGTTGACGGCCTCGGCCGCCGCGGTCGCGCCGTCGTAGACGGAGGCGTTCGAGGCGTCCATGCCGGTCAGCTCCGCGATCATCGTCTGGTACTCGAAGATCGACTGCAGCACGCCCTGGCTCAATTCCGCCTGATACGGCGTGTACGTCGTCAGAAACCGCTCCTTCGCCGCGACGGACTTCACGACCGCGGGTATGTAGTGGTTATACGCGCCCGCGCCGCGAAAGATCGACCGGAAGACGCGGTTCCTGCCGGCGATGTACCGCATCTCCCTCTGCAATTCGAGCTCCGAGAGCCCGCGGTCGAGGTTCAGGGTTTCCACGCGAAGCGGCTCCGGGACGCTCGCGAACAGCTCGTCCATCCGCTCGAGCCCGATCGCGCGGAGCATCTCGAGCCGCTCTTCTTCGGTCGAGGGGACATAGCTTCCCATCTCTATGCTTCCTCCTCGGCGCAGAACTTCCCGTACTGCGCGGCGTCGAGCAGCTCTTCGCGGCCGGTGATGCCCGAGACCTCGAAGATCCACGCGTCGTACGGGCGCTCGTTGATCGCCTCGGGCGCGCCCTCGAGCTCGGCGTTCGCGCGCGAAACCGTGCCGCTGACGGGGCTCACGATGTCCGCGACCGCCTTGACGCTCTCGACGTCGGTCGCGACCTCGCCCGCGACGACCTCCGCGCCGGCCTCGGGCAGGTTCACAAACACGATGTCGCCGAGGCTTGCCTGCGCGAAGTCCGTGATGCCGACGAGCGCCGTGTCGTCGCTCAGAAACTTGACCCACTCGTGCGATTTGGCGTAGAGAAGCTCCGAAGGAATGTGTGCCATGAAAACGCCCTCCTCTTATTTCTGTCTCTTATAGAACGGAAGCGGCACGATCTCCGCGGAAACGCGCCTGCCGCGGACGTCGACGTCGAGCACCGTGCCGATCTGCGCGTGCTCGCTGCTTACCAGCGCCATCGCGTACGCGCCGCCGAGGTACGGAAGGTGCGTGCCGCTCGTGACGGCGCCGATCTTCTCGTCCGCAAGAAACACGTCCTGCCCCTCGCGCGCGATGCCCTTGCCGGTGATCTTGAGCCCCACGCGCGCGCGCGGCGTCCCGCGCCGAAGCATCGGCTCGCGGCCGACGAACGCGTGCTCGGGCTTGACCGCCCACGCAAGCCCGGCCTCGAGGGGCGAGATGTCGTCGGTCATCTCGTGGCCGTAGAGC
>MWAC01000033.1 GCA_002068815.1 Firmicutes bacterium ADurb.Bin467
GGCGGGGACGAGCGCCTTGACCGCCTCGGCGTCGGCGTTCAGCTTCGACGTCGCGCTCGTCAGGCTGCCGTTCTCGGCGCTTGAGAGGATCGAATCGACATACGCGGTGTCCGCGTGCTCGTTGATCAGCTTCACGCCGCTTTCGTAGACCGAGAGCGTCACGCCCTCGATCGGCGCGCCGCTATTTTGGATGTCCGTCACGCGGTCGTAGATGAGCTTGCCGCCGACGAACAGTATCGCCAGCACCGCGAGCGCGCCCGCGATCTTCGCGACGAGCCGAAGCGTCGCGCGCGGGTCGTACGCGAGCGCCTCGCCGTCCCGGGCATCCTGGAAGACCTCCTCGCGGACCTCTTCATACGGCGCGGATTCCTGCTCCCCGTAGACCTTCCTGCGCCCGCGGCGCGCGCCGCGCTCGGACGAGGCCTCGAGCTTTTCGACGTACTCGGTCACGTCGCGGCTGATGCCGGCGCGCCCCTCGGAGACGATCGGCCGGGGCCGAAGCTGCGAGAGGTCGAAGTCGTCGATGCCCGCATCCTCGCTGCCCTCGAACATCTCGCGCACGAGCGGGTCGTCGTCGAAGCTCGGCCGGGCCGGGGCGTCCTCCTGCTCATAGCCGACCGCCGCGCGCACATCCCTGCGGATGCCCTCCGGAACGGATGCGCCCTCGTAGACGGGGCGGTAGGTCGTGCGCGCATCCGCGTCGGCCCCGGCCTGCATCTGCTCGTCCATCCCTGTGTAGGTGGTGCGCGTGTAGGGCAGCGCGTCCTCGCGGGAAATGCCTCCCGGCGCGATCCTCGCCTGCGCGGACGTATACGGAACCCCCTCGAACCGGCTCTCGCCCACCGCCTGCCCGCACGAGCAGGCTTCGGCCGTCGGGTTCAAGGTCTTTCCACATTTGGAGCAAAACATCGAACGTCCTCCCTCAGATGCCGCCGGGAAACCCCGGGAAACATGATACACCTATTCTATTGTACATGATAAAGCGGCAATATGTCCCCGTCAAGGATATTCTTATGACTTTCCTCGGACAAATGTCGGATTTCCTTCACAAACGGCCGGTCATGTTCGGGACGATCTCGCCGTCGCCGCGCTTGATTGCCGCGAAGACCTCGGCGGCGGTCTCAACCGGATAGGGGAAGCGCATCGCGCCGTCCAAAATATGCACGGCGTTGTGCGCGTCCGCGCCGGCGACGCCGGGCAGGTTGTGGCGCCGCGCGAATTTCAGCGCCTGCACGTCAAACGACGGGTCCATGTGCCGCCCGTTGAACACCTCGACCGCGTCGAGGCCGACCGGGTCGGGCAGGAAATCGGGGATGTAGCTGGCCTTGCGGAACGGGTGCGCGTGCGAGACGAGCGCGCCCGCGGATTTGACGCGCCGCAGGTACTGCGCCTTCGGCAAGAGCGCGATGTCCCGGTTTTTTACGAGGAACTCCTCGTCGAGGCCGTAGGTCAGGTACTCCGGGCCGTCCGTGTAGGTCTCCCAGCCGCGGAGCACCTTGAGGCCGATCCGGTCGCCCTCCGCCTTCGCCTCGCGATAGCCCGCGAACAGAGCGTCGACCTGCTCCTCCCAGGGGATGTCGTAGGGCACGTTGATGTTCGCGTTGAAGAAGTGGTCGGTCACGACGATCAGGTCGTAGCCGGCCTCCTTGCAGGCGCGCGCCATGTCCGCGCCGCCGACGCGCGCGCAGCGGCTCGACTCCGCGGTGTGCAGGTGCAATTGCACGTAGAAGCCCCGGTCTCTCATGTTCCCGTCCTATCTGCCAGCACCGCCACGAGCATTTCGTCCTCGGTGAGCCCGGCGTGCTGCCCGATCAAGGTGTAGGGCACGCGCCCGTCCGGAAGCGTAAATCGGAAGTAGCGCGAGCCTATGGCGACGCCCATGTAATCGCCGATAAAATCGTCGAACTTCGGGTGCCCGGCGCCGCGCCCGAACAGCCCGCTCCTCATGATCTCCTCGCGCGTGAACAGCAGGAAGTCCTCCCCGCAGCACTTCTGAAACGCTTCCTCAAATGCGGCCCTCCGGTGGTGCTTGACGTAAAACGCCGACGCGCGCGGCTCGACCGACGGCGGGATCACGAGCGTCTCCAGAAGCTCCGGGGTTTTCGCGACGTCGACCGCCCCGTCGGTGTTGATCATGCCGTGGTCGGAGGTGACGATCAAAAGCGCGTCGCCGAGCCGCTCGCGGACTTTTGCGAGCGCCCGGTCGAGCGCGCGGAACTCGGCGACGGCCTCCCGAGAGCCCTCGCCGAAGTCGTGCATCTTCGCGTCCGGCTGGTTCCAGTACGCGAGCGTGAAGCTGCGCCCCTCGCTTTGCGAGATCGCCGCGAGCGCGTCCGCGACATCCTGAAAATTCGACACGCGGTGGCGCTCGTCCGCGTCCTTTTCGGAATAGGAATCGAACGCGCAGATCGCGTGCGTCCTGCAGCGCCCGGCGAGCCGGTCGAACACCGTCTCGTAGGGCATCAAGGTCGGCGCCGGCGGCGGGCCGTCGACGGGCTTGTCCGTATAGTAGGTTCTGCCGAGGAACGCGACGACGTCGGCGGCGTATTCCTTCATGTTGAGGTGCCAGCCGAGCCAGCCGCTCTCATACGCCGACAGCCCGCAGTAATACGCCGTGGTTGCGGCGGCGGTCGTCGGCGGGAATATGCTCGTAACCGTCGCGACATGGTGCGACCTGAGGTACGAATCCACCGGAAGCGCGCGCCCGAGCGGGAGCTCGCCCATGCCGTCGAGCAGCAAGATCATCACGTGCCGGGGATTCGTCGCGAGAAGCCCGTCGAGCTCCGGGAGCGACGGGTAGCTCGCCTCCGCGCCGAAGCGGCGGAGGCACGACGCAATCGTCGAGAGGATCGACCGGTCGTAGTCCGGATAGACGATTTTCTTCACAGCTTCGACCGCGAGGCTTCGAGCCTCCTCAACGCCTCGTCCCTTCCGAGCAGATACGCGATCTCGACCGCGCCGCCGGGCGTCGACGCCTTGCCGGACAGCGCGATGCGCAGCGGCCAGAGCACCTGCCCGGTCTTCATGCCGGTTTCGGGAATCCTCTCCATGATCGCCGCGTGCAGGCTTTCCTCCGTCCAGTCGGAGACGCCCTCGAGCACCGGCCGCATCATTGCGAGCGCGGCCTTCGCGACCGCGGGATCGGTCTTCATCTTCTTGTGCGTGTAGAGCTCGTTGTCGAATTCCGGCATTTCGGCGAGGAAATCGACCATCTCCGGGATGCGGTTCAGGACCTCGGTGCGGGTGTTCAAGAGCTCCGCAATCCGGCGGAAGTCGAATTTCGCGGGGTCGAGGACCTTCGAAAGCCACGGCGTCGCGAGCGTCAAAAACTCCTCGAACGGTAGCTTTCGCATGTACTCGAAGTTGAACCACGTCAGCTTGTTCATGTCGAAGATCGACGGCGACTTGTTGAGCCCCTCGAGGTCGAAGCACTCCTCGAGCTCCGGGAGCGTGAAGAACTCGCGCTCGCTCCGCGGGCTCCAGCCGAGCAGCGCGATGAAGTTGATGACCGCTTCCTTGAGGTAGCCCATCTCGAGCAGGTCCTCGAACGACGGGTCGCCATACCGCTTCGACAATTTCCGCGTCGCGTCGCGCATGACGACCGGCAGGTGCACATACATCGGCGGCGTCCAGCCGAACGACTCGTACAACAGGTTGTACTTCGGCGCGCTCGACAGGTACTCCGTGCCGCGCATCACGTGCGTGATCGCCATCAGATGGTCGTCGACGACGTTTGCGAAGTTGTAGGTCGGCAGGCCGTCGGCCTTGATCAGAACATTGTCGTCGAGCGTCGAACAATCGACCTCGACATGGCCGTAGAGCACGTCGTCGAAGCCCGCGCGGCCGGTCGGCGGCACGTTCTGGCGGATGACGTGCATATCGCCCGCGGCCAGGCGGCGCTCGACCTCCTCCTTCGGGAGGCGGAGGCAGTGCTTGTCATACTTGTAGCTCTCGCCCTTTTTTTCGGCCTCGGCGCGCGCCTCGTCGAGGCGCTCCTTCGTGCAGAAGCAGTAATAGGCGCCGCCGCGCTTCACGAGCTCCTCCGCGTGCGGGAGGTACAGGTGGCGCCGCTGCGTCTGGACGTAGGGGCCGTAGCCGCCGCCGACGTCCGGACCCTCGTCGTAGGTGAGCCCCGCGGCGCGCATCGAGGCGTATATCTTCTCGACCGCGCCGGGCACCTCGCGCTCCTGGTCGGTGTCCTCGATGCGCAGAATGAACGTGCCGCCGTTTCTCCGGGCGAACAGATAGGTATAGAGTGCCGTGCGCAGACCGCCGAGATGAAGGTACCCGGTCGGGCTCGGCGCAAAGCGCGTGCGAACCTGCATGTCGTAAACTCCTTTATGCCTTGTTACTCCGCGCTGAACGCGTAGATCGTCGCGAAGTCGTATTTTTCGCCCGCAGGCAATACGCTGTCGGGGAACTCCGGGTGGTTGACCGAGTCCGGCGCGTACTGGGTCTCGAGGCAGAAGCCCTCGTGCTTCCCGTAGCGGCGGCCCGAGCTCCCGGGGTTCACGCTCTCGAGCATGTTGCCGGCGTAGAACTGCACGGCGGGCATGTCGGTGAACACCTGCAAGATGCGCCCGGTCGTGGGCTCGGTGACCTCGCAGGCGAAGCGCAGCCCCTCGCCGTTGATGTTGAAGTTGTGGTCGTAGCCGTGGCCGAAGCGCAATTGCTCGCAGTCCTCGGTCTGGCTCAGGCCGTCGCCGATGCGCTTCGCGGTGCGCAGGTCGAACGGCGTTCCGGTGACGTCCCGCATCTCGCCGGTCGGTATGCAGAATTCGTCGACGACGGTGAACGTGTCCGCGTCGATCTCGATCATGTGGTCGCAGACCGCGCCGCTCCCCTCGCCGGCCAAGTTAAAGTAGGTGTGGTTCGTGAGGTTGCACAGCGTGTCCCTGTCCGAGACCGCCTCGTAGCGGATCGCGAGCTCGTCGTCGTCGGTGAAGGTATAGGTGACCATCACGCGCAGCGTCCCCGGATAGCCCTCCTCGCCGTCGGGCGAGGTGTACTTCAGGATCAGGCAGTCCTGGCAGATGCCCTCGATCGGCGTCGCGTCCCAGAGCTTCTGGTCGAAGCCGACGTCCCCGCCGTGCAGGTGCGTCCGCCCGGCCTCGTTTTTCGCGAGCGTCAGCGCCTCGCCGCTCACGACGCAGCGCCCGTTCGCGATCCGGTTGCCGACGCGCCCGATCAAGGCCCCCAGATACCCGCAAAGCGGCAGGTAGCCCGCGACGTCCCTGTAGCCCAGCGCGACGTTTCCGATGTTTCCGTCGCGGTCGGGCACGTTGATCGCGCGCACGATGCCGCCGTAGTTCGTGATCTCCACCGACGCGCCGTGCGCGTTTTCCAAGATGTACAGGTCGGCCGTCTGTCCCCCCGGCAGCGCGCCGAACGGAACTTTGCGAATGCTCATGGTCAACCCTCCCCGTTTCTTGCTTCCAAATCCCTGTCCCACCCCCTATCATACATCGAAACACGCGTGATTTCAAGCCTTCCCGGGCAAAATTCCGGGTCGCGAAATCTCCGCAAAAACCGTCATTTTTTCCTGTTGACATCCTGCCCCGGGGGACATATAATATCATTCGATCCGATGGGAAATGGCGAATCCCGGGTTCCAAAATAACAGAGAAAGCCGCAGGCGCATGTCTATGGAGCAGCTCGATTCGGAGGTTCCTCTGGCACCCCCAATTCACACCGTCGCCGTACTCTACAACTTGAAAAAAGGCATCGCAGCCAAGGCGCCGGACGCCGAGGCGGAATACGACAAGATCGACACCGTTCACGCGATCCGCGACGCGCTGGAGAGCGGCGGGCTGTCGGTCACGCTGCTCGAAGCCGACGAAGGGCTTCCGGGGCTTATTTCGCATGAGCGTCCCGACATCGCGTTCAACATCGCCGAGGGGCTTTCCGGCCGCGGGCGCGAGGGGCAGGTTCCCTCGCTCCTCTCGATGCTCGGCATCCCCTTCACGGGCTCGGACGCGACGACCCTGTGCATCGCGCTCGACAAGGCGCTCACGAAGCGCGTGCTCTGGACGCACCGCGTCCGCACGCCGCACTATGAGGTCGTCGAGCCGGGAAAGACCCGGCTGACCAAGGCGCTTTCGTTCCCGGTCATCGTAAAGCCGAACTGCGAGGGCTCGAGCAAGGGCATCGGCGCGGTCAGCATCGCCGAGGACCGGAAGGCGCTCTCGGAGATACTCAGGCGCAACCACGAGCTCTACGAGGGCGAAATGCTCGTCGAGGAGTACGTCGAGGGCCGCGAGTTCACCGTCGGAATCCTCGGAAACTTCGCGTCCGCGCGCGTGTTCCCGCCGATGGAGATCGTGTTCCGGCAGCCCACCGAGGGGGCGCACACCGTCTACAGCTACCCGGTCAAGCAGGACTACACGCGCTACGTGCGCTACGAGTGCCCGGCCAACCTCACCGAAGAGCAAACGAGGGAGATCACGGACATGGCGCGGCGCGCGTTCAACGCGCTCAACTGCCGAGACTTCGCGCGCGTCGACTTCCGGATGGGCGCGGACGGCAAAATGTACTTCATCGAAATCAACCCGCTCCCCGGGCTCGCCCCGGGGTACAGCGATTATCCGATGCTGGCGCAGTTTTCGGGCGTCGGATATCGGGAGCTCGTGCGCGGGGTCCTCGACGCGGCCGCGAAGCGCCTTGGGCGCAGCGTTGATTGGAGGGAGTTGTAGCGATGGAAAAGCGCGCTGAACGCTGGAACGACTGGAAATGGCAGTTTTCGCACCGCATCACGACCTCCGGGCAGTTGAAGGGCGTGATCCCGCTCGACGAAGCCGAGCGCGGGGACATCGACAAGTGCCTCGAGCACTTCCGGATGGCGATCACCCCCTACTACGCGTCGCTGATCGACCCGAGCGACCCGAACGACCCGATCCGCATGCAGGCCGTGCCGTCGCCGAGGGAACTGACCCCCTCCGAGGACGACATGGGCGACCCGCTCGGCGAGGAGCACGACAGCCCCGTGCCGTTCGTCGTGCACCGCTACCCGGACCGCGTGCTCTTGCTCGTCACGTTCCAGTGCTCGATGTACTGCCGCCACTGCACGCGCCGCCGCGCCGTCGGCGAGGAGGACAAAATCATCCCCGAGCGCGCGCTCCAAAGGGCGCTCGACTACATCCGCTCGCGCCCGGAGATTCGGGACGTGCTGATCTCGGGCGGCGACCCGCTGACGATGTCGACCGCGAAGCTCGAGCACATCGTGTCCTCGGTGCGCGCGATCGAGCACGTCGAGGTGATCCGCATCGGCACGAGGGTGCCGGTCGTGCTCCCGATGCGCGTGGACGAGGAGCTGCTTTCGATGCTCCGCAAGTACCACCCGATCTGGATCAACACGCACTTCAACCACCCGCGCGAGGTGACGCCGGAGGCGAAGCGCGCGTGCGAGGCGATCGTCGACGCGGGCATACCGCTGGGCAACCAGAGCGTGCTCTTGCGCGGGATCAACGATGACGCGGAGACCATGCGGGAGCTGCTTCTCAAGCTCGTGAAGATGCGCGTGCGCCCCTACTACCTCTACCAGTGCGATCTGAGCCAGGGCATCGGCCACTTCCGCACGCGCGTCGAGGAGGGCGTCGAGATCTTGAAGAGCCTGACCGGGCGCATCTCCGGCTTCGCGGTGCCGAAGTTCGTCATCGACGCGCCGGACGGCGGCGGGAAGATCCCGATACAGCACGACTACGTGCTCAAGAAGGACGACCGGGAGGTGCTCCTCGAAAACTGGAAGGGGGAGACGTACCGGTATCCGCAGCCGAAATAGCCATCCGGGAGCCGGCGGACGTCGGCTCCCGGCCGGACTGTCGATAAAGGCGAGCAGAACCGCCTGTAGAATCGAAACCGACGGCGTGTACGTCGGTTTCGCGCATTTTTCGGGAGCCAGTGCTTGCGTTGGCGGAGAAAAACGCTTGTCCGGGAGTCGGCGGACGTCGGCTCCCGGTTTTTTCGCGCGCTTGACAGCATCGGGACGGACGGGTATAATTGGGCGTATGCACCGATACGGAGGGCGCTGAAATGCACAGCTTCAAGACGCGCGGGACCTGTTCCCGGCAGATTCAGATAGAGATTTCGGAGGACACTGTCCGGCGCGTGGAGTTCATCGGCGGCTGCGCCGGGAACGCACAGGGCGTCGCGCGGCTCGTCGAGGGCATGAAGGTCGACGACGTGATTTGTAGGCTCAAGGGCATACAGTGCAGAAGCGGCACCTCCTGCCCCGACCAGCTCGCCCGCGCGCTGGAGGACATCCAAAAGAACAATTCTCGATAACGGAGGAAACGCATGCTTTCAACCGAGGGCGGCCGCTACGAGGGCAGCGCGACGAGCGCCTATTCGCCGAACATCGTCCGGCCGGGGAAGCGCGCGCCGGGCGGCAGGCGCGCGGCGCTGAAGATCGCGCTGTGCGTGCTCGTGCCGCCGGTCGGGGTGCTCTACATCTGGCGCACGGGCTCGTTTCCGCTGCGCGGGCGAATGCTCGCGACGGCGATGGCGTTCGCCTCGATGCTCGTCATGTTCCTGCCGATGATCCCGAAGCCCCGGCTGAACGCCGCGTACCCGACCCCGGTCACGCCGCCGGGCGCGACGAGGGCGCCGGAGTCCGACGCCGTGACCGCGCTCTCGAACATCGAGCAGCTTTTGATCGCGCAGGAGGCCGCCGAGGCCGCGAAGCTGCAGGAGGGGCAGACCGCGCCCTCCGAGGAGGCCGCGCAGCGGGCGGCGCTGGAAGCGGAGAACGAGGCGATATACAACACGGTCGTCTACAGCGTGCAGAAGGGCGCGAAGCTCTTCCACACCGGCCCTACCTGCGGAAACCAGGTCAACAAAAAGCAGCTGACCGTCCGCGAGGCGATCGCGGCCGGGCTCGGCGCGTGCCCGGACTGCAATCCGCCGACGCCGAAGTAGATCTTTTGTGTTGAAAAACTGCGGTTTTTTCAACGCGATGATGCGGACAATTCCAAAAATGCGAAGGCCCCGGGTCGGCATTCCCGGGGTCTCCTTTTTAGAGGGGGGAAGGGTGACGCCTTTCGGCGTTAGGGGGATTATACCGGCCATGTGTGGACAAAGTGTGTCATATCCCGATCTATTTGCGAACGATTCCGGCCCTTTCGAGGGTCTGCATCTCCCGCGGGGTCAGCAGGCGCCACCGGCCGGGCTGCATGTCGCCGAGCCGGATGTCCAGGATTCGCACGCGGCGGAGTTTTTTGACGTTGTAGCCGAGCGCCTCGCACATCCTGCGGATCTGGCGGTTCAGCCCCTGCACCAGCACGATGTTGAACGACTTGTCGCCGGTCCTGCGCGCGCGGCAGGGCAGCGTCACGGTGTCCAGGATCGGCACGCCCTTCATCATCTTCTCGAGGAACTCGCGCGTGACCGGGCGGTCGACCTCGACCTCGTACTCGCGCTCGTGCCCGCCCGCGGCGCGCAAAAGGCGGTTGACGATCTCGCCGTCGCTCGTCAGGAGCAGAAGCCCCTCGCTGTCCCGGTCGAGCCTGCCGACCGGGAACACGCGGACCGGGTAGTTCAGGTACGAGACCACGTTGTACGGCTCGCGCGGGTCGGCGGTCGACACGATGCCGACCGGCTTGTAGAGCGCGATGTACACGCGCTCGCCGCGCCCGCTGAGCGGCCGCCCGTCGACCTCGACGACCATGCCGTCTTCGACCTTGTCCCCAAGCACGCCCGGCCGCCCGTCGACCGTCACGCGCCCCTCCTCGATCAGCCGGTCGGCCTCGCGCCGGGAGCAATGGCCGCTGTCGGCGATGAACTTGTTCAGTCGCTTTTCTTCCAAAAAAATCACCCGTACCAGTATACCACGCTTCGCGGGAATCGACAAGCGCGCCGAAATGTGGCATAATAGCATAGGAAAGTTCAACCGCAGGAGAGAAACCATGGCAAAGGCAATGCTTCGAAAGACCCGCGAGACGCGCGTGCGCGGCGGGCACCCGTGGATCTACGCGTCGGAGATCGAGACGGTCGAGGGCGAGTGCGCGCCCGGCGGCATCATCGACGTCGTCAGCTCGAAGGGCACGTTCCTCGGGCGCGCGCTGTACAACCCGAAATCCCAGATCACGCTGCGCATGCTGACGACGAAAGACGAGCCGGTCGACGGCGACTTCTTCCTCCGCAGGCTCTCGGACGCGTGCGAATACCGGAAACTGATCTGCGACCCGATGAGCTGCCGGCTCGTGTTCTCGGAGTCCGACTTCCTGCCGGGGCTGATCGTCGACAAGTTCGGCGACGTGCTCTCGATGCAGACGCTGTCCTTGGGCATGGACCAGCGAAAGGGCCTGCTCTGCGACATCCTCGAGCAGATCGTGAAGCCCAAGGGCATCTACGAGCGCAACGACGTGCCGGTCCGAAGGCACGAGGGGCTCGAGCAAACGACGGGGCTTCTGCGCGGCGAGGTGCCCGACCGGGTTGAGATGGTCGAAAACGGCATCCGCTTTCTCGTCGACGTCAAGGGCGGGCAGAAGACCGGCTTCTTCCTCGATCAAAAGCAGAACCGCGCGGCGATGCAGCCCTTCTGCCCCGGCGCTAGGGTGCTCGACTGCTTCTGCCACAACGAGTCGTTCGCGCTTAACGCGGCGAAGTACGCAGCAAGCAGCGTGCTCGGCGTCGACGTCTCCGAGGACGCGCTCGAGGTCGCCCGCGAGAACGCGCGGCGAAACGATCTCGACGTCCTCTTCGAGGCGCGCAACTGCTTCGACCACCTGCGGGAGCTCACCGACGCGGGCGAGAAGTTCGACCTCGTCATCCTCGACCCGCCGGCGTTCACGAAGTCCCGCGCCGCGGTCGAGAGCGCGCTGCGCGGCTACAAGGAGATCAACCTGCGCGCGCTGAAGCTTGTCCGGCCCGGCGGGTTCGTGGTCACCTGCTCGTGCTCGCAGCACGTTTCGGACGACGCGTTCCAGCTGATGGTCAACCAGGCCGCGCGCGACGGCAAGAAGCGCGTGCGGCTCGTCGAAGCCCGCACGCAGGCGACCGACCACCCGATTCTGCCGGCGGCGTCGGAAACGAAGTATTTGAAGTGCATGATCCTGCAGGTGATGGAGTAGGATCAGAGCCTCGCGGAGCGGAATCCGTCCTCGAGCGCCTGCCATTTTTCCAAAAACGCCTCGCCCTCCGGCTCCTCGGCGATGATCCGGATCGCGCGGGAAACGGCGCGGACGAACGCGGGGTCGAGCCCCTTCAGCCCGCTTTTGCAGAGCGGGCACATCGCGCGGGCGCGGCGGTCGATGCGTATCGTCCAGCCCGCGCCCTTTTTGACGGGCGAAAGCGGGAAGATGCGGCAGCCGAGCGGCCGGCTAACGCGGTCGCAGGCTCCCTCGCAGATATGGAGCGGGGCGAAGCCGTCGTCCGTCCCCGGGAGCAGCCTTTCCTCGCCCGGGAACAGGTATACGCCGCCCTGCCCGTCCGCGTCCGGAAGGCAGCAGGCCGCTTCGCAGAGCGCGCCGCAGTCCGCCAAAAGCGGCGTCAGGCCGCCGATCTCCCGGTATGCCCTTTGAACCGCCGCCTCCATATGACCCCTCCCCCCGCGGGAAATCGTAGCATATACGCCGCATGAAAGTCAACGGTTTCTCTTGCTTTTTGCATGAATGCGTTGTATAATGGCGCTGTTGAATTAAAGGAGGTGTGATTCATGGCATATTTCATCAACGATGATTGCATCGCGTGCGGCGCGTGCGTGGAGGAGTGCCCGGTTTCGGCGATCACCGAAGGCGAGAGCAAGTACGTCATCGACGCGGACGCGTGCATTTCCTGCGGCGCCTGCGCGGGCGTGTGCCCGGTCAATGCTCCCAACGAGGAATGATCGACCGCTGCCTTTCCAAAATCCGCTTCCGACGCTGACGGGGGCGGCTTTTTTTGCCCGCCCGGTGTTGCGCATTTGTGACAAAAATTCTATAAATGTTGCAATTTTTATGAAATAGCGCAGGATTTATGCGCTCCGCGGCGAATACCTACCTCGAGTGCGCCCGCACGGGCGGATTCTATTACAAAAGTATTTCGGAGGACATCCATGTCGCATTCGAGATTGAAGCCCCTTGGCGCCGCGCTCAAAAAACTGCTTGCGGCGCTGATCGCGATCGCGCTCGCGGTCGCGCTCGTCCCCGCGCTCGAGCCGGGCGCGCGGGCGGCCTCGAACGGCATGATCCGCGTGAAGCTGTCGCAGCTCGGCTCGCGCGCGAGCATCAGCTTCAAGACGACGACCGCCTACTACATAAACGGCAACACGAACCAGAAGATCGCGTCCGGACAGTCCGCGACGGTGTCGATCTCGGGCGCGTCGCTGCTCCTGACGGTCGGCGGCGTCTCGGCGAACCTCGGGTCGTCGTTCGTGCTCGCGCGCGGGCAATCGGGGCTTTCGGGCGTGCAGTTCACGTCGCCGAGCCTCTCGAACCTGTTCTGCGGCGATCTGAAGTTCTCGATCTCCTCGTCCGTGATACTGCCGGTGCTCAACATCTACGTCGAGGACTACCTGCTCGGCGTCGTCGCCTACGAGATGTCGAACTCTTGGCCGCTGGAGGCGCTCAAGGCGCAGGCGGTCGCCGCGCGCAACTACGCGCTTCGCTGCAAGGGGAGCCGGTCGTCCAGCGCCTACGACGTGACCGACACCTCGACCGACCAGGTGTTCAAGGGCTACAATTCGAGTTACTCGCGCGTCGCGCAGGCCGTCAAAGAGACCGCGGGCATGGCTCTCTACTACGGGAGCGCGCTCGCCGCGTGCTACTACACCGCCAGCAACGGCGGCCAGACCGAATCGACGAAGAACATCTGGGGCGGCTCGCTCGCCTACAGCATCGTCAAGGACGACCCGTACGACCTGCAGAACGCGAGCTCGACCAAGAAGACCGCGTCGCTGCGCAAAGACGCGATCGGGCTGAACGCCTCGCTCGTCGCGGCGCTGAAAAGCGGCATGGCGTCTCAGCTCTCCGCGAAGGGACTCTCGGCGAGCGCGGGCGACATCGCGATAACGCGCATCGCGTCGATCGAGCCGCACACGCCGGTGTACGCGGCCCCGAGCCGGCTGTTCAAAAAGCTGAAGTTCACGCTGGACGCAACTTCCAGGAACACCGCGGGGCAGAGCGTGTCCGCGACCGTATCGGTCGACGTGGACACCTACGGCGCGCTCGAGAGCTGGTATTCGCTCGGCATCAACACGAAGGACAACGAGACCGTCTGGGTCGAACAGACCGATTCGGCGTTCAACATCGTGTTCCGGCGCTGGGGCCACGGCGCCGGCATGAGCCAGCGCGGGGCGCAGGTGATGGCGAACCAAGGCATGGGCTATTCCGACATACTGTCGTTCTACTACCCGGGCACGTCCTTGAAGAAGCTGACGCTCGAGGACACGACGGGCTCGGGGCTCTCAAGCGGCGGCGAGCTCCCGTACGAGCCGATCGGGCAGGTGCGCGCGATCGCCGACGCGCCCGTGTACCAGAGCGCGTCGACCGGCGCGGCGGTGCTCGGCACGGTGCCGGCGGGCGAAACGGTCGACGTGTACGGCGTCGAGACCGGCTGGGCCTTCATCGGCTGGGGGACGCTGCGCGGATTCGCCGAGACCTCGCTGTTCGTGATCGACGCCGAGCCGACGGCAGTGCCGACCCCGTCCGCGCCGGGCGAGGGGCGAATGGCGGTCATCACGATGGCCTCCGAGACCGGCAGGCTGTATCTGCGCTCCGGCCCGTCGACCGAGACCG
>MWAC01000034.1 GCA_002068815.1 Firmicutes bacterium ADurb.Bin467
TGGTTTCGGCACTGGTCACCTGCATATCGTAATGGCGCGCCGTGTGCACGGGTTGCCGGTCGAGCGGGGTGATCCGAACCCCCATACTGCTCGGAACCACGAGCGAATAACGACAATTCTGTTTAAGCTGGATAGCCATATTGAATCCCTCTCTTTCATGGTTGCTATCTGGCATAGCTAATATTATTATAGGCCATGTCATCCCGTGCGGGCAATTGCAGGTATTGATAGAAGCCCGCACGGCCTATGCAAAAATTGACCTGCCGTCAGTCGCCGATGATCTTGATCAGGACGCGCTTGGGCCTACGGCCATCGAACTCTCCATAGAAAATCTGTTCCCAGGGACCAAAGTCCAGCTTTCCGGCGGTCACGGCCACGACAACCTCCCGACCCATGACCTGGCGTTTCAGATGGGCGTCGGCGTTGTCCTCGTAACCGTTATGCGCATACTGGCTGTGAGGCTTTTCCGGGGCCAGCTTCTCCAGCCAGCGCTCCATGTCGCTGTGCAGGCCGCTCTCGTCGTCGTTGATGAACACGCTCGCGGTGATGTTCATCGCGTTCACCAGGCACAGCCCCTCGAGGATACCGCTCTCGTCGATGGCCGCCTGCACGTCGCGCGTGATGTTCCTGAGGGCGCGGCGCGTCGGGAAATTGAAGCTGAGCTCCTTGCGATGGCTCTTCATCGGGCTCCCTCCGTGTCTTTATGCGAGGAAGTAGGATCAATTCTCTATATAGCAAAAGCCGACGCCAAAGACGTCGACTCTGCGGGAAACCGCTCACTTGTTGGCCTTTTTTTCCTCGACCGTGATGACCTGCTGCCCGTCATAATAACCGCAGTTCTTGCAGACGCGGTGGCTGAGCTTCATCTTCGCGCAGCGGGGGCACTTGACAATCCCCGGCGCGGCAAGCTTCCAGTGCGCGCTGCGGCGCGAATGCTTTCTCGCCTTGGATATTTTTCCCTTCGGTGTGGCCATTGTTACACCTCCTCGTCGTTTTCAACCATTGCTTTCAATGCCGAAAAGGGATTTGCAACTCCACCCTCCAGGCATGTGCAGGAATCCAGATTGCGGTTTATGCCGCAGACGGGGCAGAGCCCCTTGCAGTCCTCCGAGCAGACCACGCGGATCGGCAGCTCCAGCACGAGGTTGTCGTGCACGCAGTCCGTCAGGTCGAGCTCCGAGCCCTCGAACGGGTAGCGGTCGGGCTCGTCCGGGTCCGCCTCGCGCGCGAAGGTCTCGTCCACGTCGACCCGGATCGGCACGCGCACCTCGCAGAGGCAGCGCGCGCAGTGCCGGACGGCCTCAGCGGCAAGGCTGCCGTGCAGCTTCACCGTCTCGCCCGCGCCCAGCGCGGTTCCCTCGAGCCTCGCGGGCGCAAAGCAAACCGCCTCGCCAAATACCTCCGTCGGCTCGACGAAAACCTCCGTCGAAAACGGATAGAGCTGCCCCGGATTCTTGAGCGCCGGGGCGACGTTCAGAGTATTGGACAAGTCGATTTCCCCCTAACCTAAAGTATTATACAAGAACAGCCGTATTTTGTAAAGTTATTTTTTCTGGATCGCGCCTCTCTCATACCCCGAAAACCCAAATCTTCATTTGACAGCGGCGCGCGGCGGTGATAGACTTATCCCAAGTTCAAAGCAATTGATAAACCTCGCATTTTTGTAAATCGATGTTTACGAAGATGCCGGGGTTTTTTCTGTGCCCAGGGCAAATGCGAATGGAAACAGGAGATTTATGAACAACAACGAACATTCCACGGCGTTCGCGGGGGCCGCGCTGTCGCCGGAGATCCAGACGGCCATCGACTCGATGGGCTTCGAAAGCGCGACGCCCGTGCAGCAAAGGACGATCCCCGCGATGCTCTCGGGCATCGACCTCATCGTGCAGGCGCCGACCGGCACGGGCAAGACCTGCGCGTTCGGCATCCCGATCGCACAGATCGCCGACGCGCGCAATCGATCGGCGCAGGCGCTGGTCCTGAGCCCGACGCGCGAGCTCGCGATCCAGACCTCGCGGGTGCTCGGCCGCCTGACACAATCCAAAAAGGGCGTGCGCATCGCGACGCTGTACGGCGGCGAGCGGATCGAGAGGCAGTTTTCGGTGCTGCGCGCGCGGCCGCAGATCATCGTCGCGACGCCCGGCCGGCTGCTCGACCACATGCGGCGCGGAAGCGTGCATCTGGACGCCGTCCGGACGGTCGTGCTCGACGAGGCCGACCGCATGCTCGACATGGGCTTTCAGGACGACCTGAACGACATCCTCCGCGCGGTGCCCGCCGAGCGCCAGACGGTGCTGTTCTCTGCGACGATCCCCGCGGGCGTCCGCGAGATCGCGAAGAACTACCAGCGCGCGGCGAAGCACATCGCCGTCCGGCAGGACGCGATGACCGTCCGGTCGGTCAGGCAGTTCTACACCACGGTCGGCAATGGGGCGAAGAACGGCGCACTCTTGGCGCTTCTGAAGGACAACGCGCAGGCGCTCTGCCTCGTGTTCGTCAACACAAAGCGGATGGCGGACGCGCTGTGCGGGGAGCTTCAAAGGCAGAACCTGCGCGCGGACGCGCTGCACGGCGACATACAGCAGCAGAAGCGCGAGCGGATCATGAACGCGTTTCGCGCCGGCCGGCTCGACGTGCTCGTCGCGACCGACGTCGCCGCGCGCGGCATCGACGTGCGCAACATCGACCTCGTCGTCAACTACGACCTCCCGCTCGACAGCGACTGCTACGTCCACCGGATCGGCCGCACCGGTCGCGCGGAGCGGCTCGGCACCGCGCACACGCTGATCTACCGGCAGGAGACCGGCAAGCTGAACGCGATCATGCGCGACACGAGGGCGCCGATCCAGAGGGCGCAGGCGCCGGCCGCGGTCTAGGCCATACCTCCCGTATCTTCAAACGCGCATGCGGCGCGCCCCCTTCCCGCGGCGGAACGGGGCGCGCCGCTTTTCATCCCCGGCAACGATTTCCCCGCGGCCGTCGTCCAATGTCCGGAAGGAGGGGAATTCCATGAACAGAACCCGCATGCCGATCTGCCTCGCCCTGGCGCTCATCTTCGCCTCCGTCGCCGCGACCGGCCTCGCCGCGGGACCGGCGGGCGGCGTCGGCGCGTATTTCCCGATGCGGCCGAATGTCCGGTACGTGTACGAGGGCTCCGGCAATGAGTACGCCTCCTACGACGTCTTCGTCGACTATCTCGAGGGCGCACGGATGCAGCAGCGCGTCGACAACGGCGGCACCGTGCTGGCCCGGGTCGTCGAGGTCGCAGGCGGCGCGGCCAGGCTCGTCTATTCCCGGGAAGAGGCCTATTATCGCGAGAACCTCCTGAAAAAGGAGCCCAACGCCGACGAAATCCTGCTGATGGAGCCGCTGCAGGAGGGAACCGCCTGGACGCTCGGCGACGGGCGGGAGCGGCGGATTGAAGGCGTCTCCGTCCCGGTCTCGACGCCCTCGGGCGACTACGCGGCGATCGAGGTGATCACCGCGTCGGAGAACGGAACGACGGCGGACTACTACGCAGAGGGCGTCGGATTGGTCAAATCCGTGTTCCGGTACGGCGACGCGGAGATCGCCTCCGCGCTCGCGGCGATCGAGGAGGACATCTCCCTCACCCAGACGGTCCGGTTCTTCTATCCGGACGCGGACGGCGAGGCCTTGGCGTCCGCGGAGGTCCCGGTGCGCTTCCGCACGAACGACATCACCCGCACCGCGCTCGAGAGCGCCTACCGCGGCGCGGCGCCCTTCCCCGTGTTCTCCGAAAATACCCGGATCAACAGCCTCTACCTGAACCGCGACGGCATGGTGTATATCGACCTGAACCGCGCCTTCGTGGACGATATGAACGCCGGCTCCGGCGTCGAGGCGCTGATCCTCCAAGGCGTCGCCGATACGTTCGGCCGCTACTACGGCGCGAACCGGGTGCTGCTGACGATCGACAATGAGCTGTACGAATCCGGCCACATCGCGCTGAAAAAGGGAGAGTATCTGAAGGTCCGGGAGCCATAGGGCCGCGCCCTTCGCCCGGGCGCACTTCCGGTTCCCGCCGCGCCGCCGGAAATCTCCGCGGATTGCATACGGAACCCCGGATCAGTCCGCCTCATCCACCGCGATCAGCAGGATTTTCTCCCGAAATCCGCCGCGCTCCTCGGCCTTCCGGGCGCGCACGGCCTCCAGCTCCTCCGGCGTGCCGCCCCCGGCCGCAGCCAGCGCACGCAGTATTTCGAGGATGTCGGCCAGCTCTTCCAGCTCGCCGCTTTCCTCGTATTCGGCGATTTCCTCGCGCAGCTTCGCTTTCAGCATCGCGAGGTACTCCTTCCCGGAGAGGATTCGGGTATCGCAGCGCCCCCCGGAGGCCTCGATGATCTCGGGAATCCGGTCGCGCACGAGCTTGTTGTAGATTCTATGCTTCATCTCCGCCTCCGCTTCGCAGCCGGGAACCCCTCTGCGCGTGAAATCGGGCCGATCGAATGCCGTGTCCAATTATACCACAGCGCGCGCATGCTTTCCATATGCGGCTACGCCTTGGCGGGCGAACGCGCTCAAACGGCCTTCCTGCTCACCGGTATTGCAACCCCTCCGCATCGAGGATGCAGATTTGCCATGTCCCATGCGCCCTCCCATTGATTTAATGTTATTTGGGATTGACAAACCCCGCCCGCCGTGGTATCATAGATTGCGTCGCAGGCGAGAAATGCGACAAATTGCCAGTCTGTTGGCTCAGTTGGTAGTACCTACTGGTACCTTTTCCGGAAAGTCGTATGGATAGATAAGGTCGCATGGCTCAGTTGGTAGTACCATGTGGTAGGATTCATCAAATGCACCCTCCCCGATCCGAATGTGACGGATCACCGCAAAGGGGAGTTCCGGAAAACCGACTTTGGTCTGTTGGCTCAGTTGGTAGAGCACATCGTTCACATCGATGGGGTCACTGGTTCGAGTCCAGTACAGACC
>MWAC01000035.1 GCA_002068815.1 Firmicutes bacterium ADurb.Bin467
GTAGGCCGTGTGCGTCGCCTTGAGGATTCCGACGACCGTGAGCGGGCTCGCCGCGTGCTCGGCGCCGTGCTCGGCGAGGCCGTGCGAGGTCACGATCTCGTCGCCGATGTTGAGCCCGTACCGCGACGCGACCGCCGATCCGACGACGGCCTCGAACGTCTCCTCGAACATCCCGCCCTCGCGGAGCTCCTTTCCGTCGAGCAGCTTCGGCGCGGTGCCGATGATCCTGGCGCCGTTGAAGCTGTCGCCCATCGCGAACGGCACGACCTCCTGGACGCGCGGGTCGGCCTCGAGCCGCTCGACGACTTCATAGGAGATCGTGCCGAGCGGCGCGTCGGTGAAGAACATCGTGTTCATCGCGAGCTGCGTCGCGCTGCCCGGCGGGCCGACGATCATGTCGTAATAGCCGGCGGTGCGGACGATGCCGCCGCGCACCTGCGCGGACACGTTCAGCGCCAGCAGCGCGACGCTCGCGGACAGCACGATCGACATCGCGGTCAGCGCGAGCTTTCCCCTCTTGGTGGCCATGTGCTTGAGCGCGAACCTAAGCATCGCTGTCCACCTCCGATCGCGCGATTTCGTTCATGTCGAGCACGCGGTCGAACAGCTTCGCGAGCCGGTCGTCGTGCGTGACGGCGATCAGCGTCCGGCCGAGCGACACCGAGATAAGCGTCTCGACGATGCGCGCGCCGATCTCGTAGTTCAGGTTGCCGGTCGGCTCGTCGGCGAGGATCACGTCGGGCCGCTTGACGAGCGCCCGCGCGATCGCGACGCGCTGCTTCTCGCCGCCCGAGAGCTTCCTGACCCTCCTGCGCTTCAGGGGCAGAATGCCGAGCTCTTCGAGCACCGCGTCCATCTGCGAGACGTCGACGCGCTCGAGCTCGAGCACGCGCAGGTTGTCCTCGACGGTCATGTCCTCGAGCAGCTTGAAGTCCTGGTAGATGAAGCCGATGCTGCGGATGCGGAAGTCGTCCTTTTCGCGCTGCGATGCGGCGGCCATGTTCCGCCCGTCGATCAGCACCTCGCCGGACGAAGGCGTCAGTATGCCGGCGATCGCGTTCAGAAGCGTCGTCTTGCCGCAGCCGGACGCCCCGAGCAGCGCGCAGCTCTCGCGCTCAAACGTCAAATCCCGGTATGCGATCAGCGCCTCCCCGCGGAAGCGCACGGAAAGTCCCTTGGTGGCAATCACAAAAAATTCCTCCCTTGCAATCGAATGCATGCCCGAAGCAGGCCGTCGGCGCGCGCCGAGGGCCGGGCATGTGCGGCTATCGGAAGGAATTGCTCAATTGTTCAGGCGGACCCCGCTCTTGACCGGCGAAAGGGCAGAGATGCGCACGCCGAGGCGGAACAAACCCGCGCAGGCGGCGGCGAGGAGGCTCCCCAAAAGCGCGGCCGCGGGCGGCGCGACGAAGAGGCGGCGCAGGAAGTCGATGCCCTCCGCCTGCACGCGGCAGGAGAAGCAGTGCTCCCTCCCGCAGAAAAGCGGCTGGTGCGACGCGAACAGCATCGCGGGCGCGGCGGCCGACAGCGCGACGACGACCGCCGCAAAAAGCAGCAGCCCGCGAACGAAGCGCCTGCGCATCAAAACCGCCTCCCCTCCTTCGTGCATGCGTGTATTATACCACCCGGCGTCAACGCTTTCAATCGATAACCCTAGTATGAAATCGGACAATATGATGGCGGAAACGAAAAGACCGGCCTTTCGACCGGTCTCAAAAGCGTTCCTTTTTCACAGCAATTTGCTCAAGAACTCCTTCGTCCTCGGGTTTTGCGGGTTGCCGAACAGCTCCGCGGGGGTGTTCTCCTCCATGACGACGCCCTCGTCCATGAACAGCACGCGGTCGCCGACCTCGCGCGCAAAGCCCATCTCGTGGGTGACGACGACCATCGTCATGCCGGCCTTCGCGAGCGCCTTCATGACGTCGAGCACCTCGCCGACCATCTCCGGGTCGAGCGCGGAGGTAGGCTCGTCAAAGAGCATCACCTCGGGGTCCATCATCAGCGCGCGCACGATCGCGATGCGCTGCTTCTGGCCGCCGGAGAGCTGGTTCGGGTACGCTCCGGCGCGGCCCTCGAGGTTCACGCGCTGCAGAAGCTGCATCGCGCGCTCCTCGGCTTGCTTCTGCGACCAGTGCCGGAGCTTTCTCGGCGCGAGCGTCAGGTTCTGCATGACGGTCATGTTCGGAAAGAGGTTGAACAGCTGGAACACCATGCCCATCTTCTGCCGGTGGACGTTTATGTTGACCTTCTTGTCGGTGATGTCGACGCCCTCGAAGGTGACGGTCCCGGACGTGGGCACCTCGAGCAGGTTCAGGCATCGGAGAAACGTCGACTTCCCGCTGCCGGACGGCCCGATGACGACGAGCACCTCGCCGCGCCGGACCTCCGCGTCGACGCCGTTGAGCGCCACGACCTTTCCGTCCGCGAAACGCTTCGTGAGCCCCTTTACGGAGATAATCGCGTCAGTGGTCACTGCTGCGCAGCCTCCTTTCGAGCTTCCCGACGATCCACGAGAAGAACATGACGAGCACCAGATAGATAAGCGCCACCGCGATCAGCGGCATGAACGGCGAATACGTGCGGCTGCGGATGATGTCGCCGCCCTTCGTCAGGTCGTGCACCGCCACGTAGCCCGCGACGGACGTCTCCTTGAGGAGCGCGATGAACTCGTTCATCAGCGAGGGCAAGACGTTTCGAAAGGTCTGGGGGATGACGATGTAGCGCATCGTCGAGGCGTAGTTGAAGCCGAGGCTCCGGCCGGCCTCGAACTGGCCGTTGTCGATGGACATGATGCCGCCGCGCACGATCTCGGCGACGTACGCGCCGGAGTTCAGCCCGAACGCCAGCACCGCGACCATCGTGCCGTTGTCGGACCAGGCGAAGATGACGAAATAGATGATCATCAGCTGCACGACCACCGGCGTTCCGCGAAGCACCGTCAGGTAGACCTTGCAGAAGCCGTTCAGCGCGCCGAAGAGCCTGCGCGCCGGCGTCCGCTGCGCCGTCATCTGCGTTTTGTCGTAACTCGAGCGCACGATCGCGATCAATATGCCGATCGCCACGCCCATGACCAGCGCCAGGCCCGTAATGAGCAGCGTGTTGCCCAAGCCCTCCATCAGGTATCGCCAGCGGTTTCCCTGAATGAAGTTCAGGTGAAACTGCGCCTTCAGGCCCTCAAACCATGCCTCCAATGCGCTTCCTCCTCATCGCGATCCGCCCCTTGCGCGCGCAAATAGGGGGCGGCTTGCGCGCTCCCTATTTGCACAGGACCGGGGCCCCGGTTATCCCTCGGCCGGGATGTACTTGTCGATGATCGCCTGCACGGTTCCGTCCGCGATCAGCTCCTTGAGCGCGCCGTTGACCTGCGCGGTCAATTCCGGCGTGTTCTTCGAGAAGCACATCGCGTAGTTTTCGAGAATGTACTCGGTATCCAGAATCTTCAGGCCGGGGTTCGCGGCGACGAAGTTCTTCGCGGGCTCGTTGTCGATGACCACGCACTCGACCTTGCCGCTCGTCAGCGCCAGCACCGCGTCCGCGCCGTTCTTGAACCGCTCGATCGTGCCCTTGCCCGTGTCCTCGATGTCCCAGGTCGTGTAGAGGTCGCCGGTCGTGCCCTGCTGCACGCCGACCTTGTGGTTCGCTCCCTCGGCGAACAGGTCGTCGGCGCTCGCGATCGCGGAATCCTCCGGCACGATGACCACCTGGATGCCCGTCGCGTAGGAATCGGAGAAGTCGACCGACTTTAAGCGATCCTCGGTCACGGTCATGCCCGCCATGCCGAACGAGTACTTGCCCGCCTGCACGCCCGGGACGATGGAGTCGAAGTCGACGTCGACGATCTCGAGCTCGTAGCCGAGCTTCGCGCAGATCGCGGCCGCGATCTCGGCGTCGATGCCGACGATCTTGTCCGTCTCGTCGTCGTAGTACTCATACGGGGGGAAGGCCGCGTTGGTCGCCATCGTCAGCGTCTCGGCCGCCGCCGCGCCGGCCATCACAAGCATCGAAAGGGCCAGCACAATGCTCAGAATCCTCTTCATGTTTCCATCCTCCAAATTTGCGCGCGGGGTTCGCGCTTGATGGACTGATTATACACCCGGGCGCGTACAGATGCAATACTGCGCGCGGAATTTAACAAAATATGCACATTGATTGCATAAATATGCGTTTTGGCTCCGCTTGACAAGCCCGGGGGGATGCACTATGATGGAAGGAGAATCCGCCGGAGGAAAAATATGATCATACTGGGAATCGACCCCGGGCTCGCGACGATGGGCTACGGCGTCATCGAGGTCGCCGGGAACAGCCGCAGGGCGATACAGTACGGGGTGCTTTCGACGAGGGCGAATGAACCGACGCCCTTGCGGCTGCGCGCGATCTTTCAGGGCGTCAACGAGCTTCTGGACATCTACCGCCCGGACGAGGTCGCGTTCGAGGAGCTGTTCTTCGTGCAGAACGTGACGACCGGCATGGCGGTCAGCGCGGCGCGCGGCGCGGCGCTCGTCGCGGTCGCGACGCGCACGGAGAACCTGTACGAGTACACGCCGATGCAGATCAAGCAGGCGGTCACCGGCTACGGCAAGGCGGACAAGCAGCAGGTGCAGCGGATGGTGAAGGCGCTCTTAAACATGGACGAGATCGCCAAGCCCGACGACGCCGCGGACGCGCTGGCGGTCGCACTGACGCACGCGAACTCGATGCAGATGAAAAAGCTGTTCAAGATCAAATAGGGGCAATGCCCTCGCGGGAGGACGTATGTTCGCACATTTTGACGGCGTGGTCGCCGAAAAGACGCCGGAGTCGATCGTACTGGACGTAAACGGCGTGGGGTACCACCTGATGGTCAGCGCGCAGACGCTGTCGCTGGCGCCTCCGACCGGCGGCCGGATGAAATTGTATTCGATCCTCAGCGTCCGCGAGGACGCGATGGAGCTGTTCGGGTTCGCGAGCCGCGAGGAAAAGCGGATGTACGAGCGGCTGCGAACGGTCTCCGGCATCGGCCCCCGGACGGCGATGTCGATTTTGTCCTCGCTGCCCCTGAAGGACCTGTCGCTCGCGCTCGTCGCGGGAGACGCGAACGCGCTGACGAGGGTGCCCGGCATCGGCAAGAAGACCGCGCAGCGGCTCGTGCTCGAATTGCGCGACAAGGTCGACAACGCGGAATTGACCGGGCAGGCGGGCGTCGCGCCGATCGCGCAGGGCATCGAGAGCGAGGCGGTCGCGGCGCTGATGGCGCTGGGCTACGCCTCCAGCGAGGCCGCGCGCGCGGTCAGCGGCGTCGCCGGGCAGACCGACAAGCTCGACGAGCTGATCTTCCGCGCGCTCAAGGGGATGGGCAAGTGATCAGGCATTCGAAGCGCATGTCTCGAGGCGTCCCGCGGGGGCGCCTTCTTATTGCGCTTTTGCCGGCACATGCGCAACCGAACGCGCGCTTTGTGCGTCTAACAGGGAGATTTTCCCAGACGGGAAAGGAGGATTCGCATGAAAAGGCTGTTTTTGCTTCTGATCTGCGCGCTCCTCGTCTCCTCCGCGTGCGTCGCGGAGGAGGCCGCGCGCCCGGCATACGTACTGCAGTACGGCGTGCGCTGGTTCGAGGAGGTCGGGAAGCTCGGGCTCGAGGGCGCGGACGGGAGCGCGCTCGTCCCCGCGCGGTTTGACGCCGCGGGGCCGTTCACCGAGGAATGGGTCGAGGGCCGGCCGATGGCCAGGGTCCGGATCAACTCGCGCGTGGGGCTCATCGACGCGACCGGCGCGACCGTCATCGAGCCGGAGTGGGGCTCGCTCGAGTTCGCGTTCGGCGGCGCGGCCTGCGCGATCGAGGAGCAATCGTCCGGCTCCCTGCGCTGCTTCGTCGACATCGGGACCGGCGCGGGGCTCGGCTTCACGGCCCGGAGCGCCGATCTGCTCGCGCCGGACAGGCTCGCGCTCTACGAGGTGAAGCCCGGTCCCGGCAAGGCGGCGGCGGACCCGCGCGCGGAGGCGCTTCTCGCGGCGGCGAAGGGCTACAACGGCTGCATACTCGTCGATTCCGAGTGGAACGTGCTCGCGAAGCCCAGCTGCGACTACGTCGACGCCTTCCGCGAGGGCGCGGCGCGCGCGCACGCGAACTCTGGCTACGGCTTCATCCGGATGGACGGCTCGTGGCTGAGCGAGCCGGTATGGGACTACGCCGAGGGCTTCTCCGAGGGCTTCGCGCAGGTCGAGCAGGACGGCCGCTGCGGCTATCTCAAGCTCGACGGCAGCGATGGGTTCGGAAGGCAGTGGAAGTACGCGACGAGCTTCCATTCGGGCGTCGCGTTCGTCTACGACGGGCCGGTCGACGACCACGACAGCGGCCCCTCCGCCGTCGCGGACGAGTGGCAGATGATCGACGCGAGCGGAAACGTGCTGCTCAGCGGGCTCGGGCAGTCGTACACGTTCGCGAACGGGCTCGCGCGCTTCGAGCAGGCGGGCCTGCAGGGAACGCGCTTCGGGTATTTCGACGCGTCCGGCAACGTCGCGATCGAACCCGCGTGGAAGAGCGCCGAGGACTTCTCCGCGGACGGCCTCGCGCTCGTCCGGGACGGCGCGACCGGGAAATTCGGCTTCATCGACAAGACCGGCGCGCTCAAAATCCCCTGCACGCTCGCGGACGCGCAGGGCTTTGTCAACGGCCTCGCCGCGTTCAAGGGCGAAAACGGGTTCTGGGGCTTCCTCGACGCCGAGGGAAACGTCGCCGTCGAGCCGGTCTGGGGCTACGTGTACGGCTTCGATAAACCCGGGTACGCCAAGGTGCTGCTCGAATCGGGCTGGGCGTCGTACAACACGCCGTATTGCATCGACCGCAGCGGCGGACTGCTCGGCAAGGGGGAGTTCAACTCGTACGTCGGAGGATTTTGGTAAAGGCGTTGAAAAGCTGCGGTTTTTGATGCGGACGACAGCGAAGCGCCCCCCGTTGGGAGGGCGCTTCGTTTTTTATCCCTGCTTGCTCAACTTCTCGTGGATCGCCTGCGCGGCGGTCTTGCCGGCGCCCATCGCGAGGATCACGGTCGCGGCGCCGGTGACGGCGTCTCCGCCGGCGTAGACGTTCTCGCGGCTCGTCGCGCCGCGGTCGTCGACGATGATGCCGCCCCACCTCTGCGTCTGCAATCCCGGCGTCGTATCGCGGATCAGCGGGTTCGGGCTGTTGCCGATCGCGACGACGACGGTGTCGACGTCCATCGTGAACTCGCTGCCCCGCTTCACGACGGGCCTGCGCCGCCCGGACGCGTCCGGCTCGCCGAGCTCCATCTCGACGCAGGTCATCGCGCGGACGGAGCCCTTTTCGTCGCCGAGGATTTCGGTCGGCGCGGTGAGCATTTTAAAGATGATGCCCTCCTCGCGCGCGTGGTGGATTTCCTCGATGCGGGCCGGCATCTCCTTCTCGCTCCGGCGGTAGACGATGGAGACCTCCTGCGCGCCGAGCCGGAGCGCCGAGCGCGCGGCGTCCATCGCGACGTTGCCGCCGCCGATGACCGCGACCCTTCTTCCGACGCGCACCGGCGTGTCGCTCTCGGGGAACGTGTACGCCTTCATGAAGTTGATCCGCGTCAGAAACTCGTTCGCGGAGTACACGCCGTTCAGGTTCTCGCCCGGAATGTTCTGGAACTTCGGCAGCCCCGCGCCGGAGCCGACGAACACGGCGCTGTATCCCTCGTCGAACAGGTCGTCGAGCGACACCGAGCGGCCGACGACGACGTTCTTTTCGATTTTGACGCCCATCGCCTCGACGCTCTCGATCTCCTGCTTCACGAGCCGCTTCGGGAGCCGGAACTCGGGGATGCCGTAGATCAAGACGCCGCCCGGCGTGTGCAAGGCTTCAAAGATCGTGACCTCGTAGCCGAGCCGAGCCAGGTCGCCCGCGCAGGTCAGCCCCGCGGGGCCGGAACCGACGACCGCGACCTTCTTGCCGTTCTTCGGCTGCAGCTCCGGGACCGGGCACGAGCGCGCCATCGCGTAGTCTGCGCAGAACCGCTCGAGGCGGCCGATGCCGACCGGATCGCCCTTGATCGCGCGCACGCACTTCGCCTCGCACTGGCTCTCCTGCGGGCAGACGCGGCCGCAGATCGCCGGCAGGCTGTTCGTCTCGCGGATCACCTCGTACGCCTTTTCGAACTCGCCCTCTTTGACGAGCCCTATGAACTTCGGAATCTGCACGTTGACCGGGCAGCCCTCTACGCACGGCTGGTGCTTGCAGTTCAGGCAGCGCGAGGCCTCCTCGACGGCCATCTCGGCCGAGTAGCCCAGCGACACCTCCTTGAAATTTCCGCGCCGGACGATGGGGTCCTGCTCGCGCGCCGGCAATTTGACCGGGCTCTTATTGTACATGCTTGGCGGCCTCCTCCATTCGGCAGGCGTGTCTCTCCCTGCTCAAATTCTCCTCGGGCGCGTACATCCTCGCGCGCTTCATCGCCTCGTCGAAGTCGACGAGGTGCCCGTCGAACTCCGGGCCGTCGACGCACGCGAACTTCATCTCGCCGCCGACGGTCAGCCGGCAGCCTCCGCACATGCCGGTGCCGTCGATCATGATCGGGTTCATGCTGACGACGGTATGTATCCCGAGCGGGCGCGTCATCTCCGACACCGCGCGCATCATCGGGAGCGGGCCGATCGCGACGACGTGCTCGTATTGGACGCCCGCGTCGAGCTGCTGCCTGAGGGCGTCGGTCACGAAGCCCCTGTGACCGTTCGAGCCGTCGTCGGTCATGACGATCAGGTTTTTCGAGACCGCGGAGAGCTCGTCGAGCAGTATCGCGAGGCCGATGTTCCGGAAGCCGACGATCATGTCGACCTCCGCGCCGAGGTTCGCGAGCGCGACCGCCTGCGGGTACGCGATCGCGATGCCGAGCCCGCCGCCGATGACCGCGACGCGCTTGCCCTTCACGTCCCCGAAGTGGCTGACGCGCCCGAGCGGGCCGACGAAGTCGAGCAGCTCGTCGCCCTCCTCCTTCTCGTCGAGCCGCATCGTCGTGAGCCCAACCTTCTGGAAGATGATCGTGACGCTGCCGCTTTCGCGGTCGTAGGCGGCGATCGTGAGCGGTATGCGCTCGCCGTTTTCGTCGATGCGAAGGATGATGAACTGCCCCGGGCCGGCCTTCTTCGCCACCAGCGGCGCGTCGACGCGCATCAGCGTCACGCTGTCGTTCAGCCGGCGTTTTTCCAAAATCTTGTACATGCTTGCCTCCGATGCCCGATCGTCGCGCTTGTTAATATGCTTCTTTGGATTCGCCTTCCTCGTTGACCAGCACGACCGTCGTCGAATAGCCGACGCCGAGCCGCGCGACGCCCATCTCGAGAAACCGCCTCGCGTCGCCGATGTTGCGGATGCCGCCGGACGCCTTGACCTGAATCCGCCCGGCCGCCTGCGAGACCATCGCCGAGACCGCCTCGACGGTCGCGCCGGCGGCGGCAAAGCCGGTCGAGGTCTTGACGAAGTCCGCCCCCGCCTCGACGCAGGCGTCTACGCCCGCGCGAATCGCTTGTTCGTTGAGCTCGCACGTCTCGAAGATCACCTTGACGAGCGCGCCGCGCGCGTGCGCCTCCTCGACGACGCCCCGAATCTCCTCTTTGACAACGTCCCAGCTGCCGCCCTTCGCCGCGCCGTAGTTCATGACCATGTCGATCTCCCTGGCGCCGAGCGCGCAGTAGGCCTTCGCCGCCTCGCGCTTCGCAACCGCGCCGCCGCAGCCGTGCGGAAAGTCGAGAACGCAGGAGACGAGCGTGTCCGTGCCCTCGCACATCCGGACGGCCGGCGCGATGTCCCGCGGCTGCACGCACACGGAGAACACGCCGTGGTCGATGCCCAGCTGGATCGCCATCTTCACCTCGTCGGGCGTCATCGCGGGCTTGAGCACCGCGTGGTCGATATATCTCGCAATTTTCATGCCCCTTGAACCTCCGTCCTTTTTTCTGCCCTATATGATAGCATTCGAACGCCCGGCTGTCAAACGCGCGCGCGGCGGTTTTTCGCCGTTTTTTGACACATCGGCCGCGCGTTCTGTTATGTTCTGGTTTTCCATTGGAATTTAACCCGAATTCGTTGGAAACACAACATTGGCATGGTATAGTGGCCGCGTAGGATTTTCTTCATGATCCTCTCCTTTTTGATAGGCCGCCGTGTTCCGCAGCACGGCGGCCTGTTGTATTTTCAAAAACCCCGCCCGCGAAGATCGCAGGCGGGGCTCGCTTCAATTTGACTTACTTCCGGATGAACAGTATCCCGAGCGTGTGCGGGCCGCAGTGGTTCGAGATCGTACAGCCGGCGCGGGTGACGATGAGCTGTTCGAAGTGGAAGCTCTCCTCCGCGGCGGCCCGGACCATCTCGACCATCTCCGGCTCGCAGCCCGCGTGCGTGATGAACGCGCGGCCGGGCCAGATGTCGGTGCGGCCGTTAAGCCGGTCGGCGATGTACTCGCGCAGCGCCTTCTCAAACGAGCCACGGTACTTCTTGCCGACGGCCATCTTGCCGTCGCGCACCTCGATGCAGGGCTTCAGGTGCAGAAGGTTCGCGCCGAGCGCCTGCACCGCGGAGCAGCGGCCGCCCTTCCGAAGATAATCGAGCCGCTCGATGACGAAGCTCGCCTCGACGCGCTCCGCGAGCTTCACCATCTCCCTCCGGATCTGCGCGCCGGACTTTCCGGCCCTCGCGAGCTTCGCGGCCTCGATGGCGATGTGGCCGCTTCCGGAGGACAGGCTCCTGGAATCCACCGGGTACACGCCCGCGATCTCCTTCGCCGCGAGCATCGCGTTTTGATGGGAGGCCGAAAACTCCGAGCCGATGTTCACGTGCACGACCTCGCTGCCGTCCGAGGTCATGCCCGCGAATACCTCCGCATAGTCCCCGACGCTGACCGCCGAGGTCGTCAGGAGCTTTCCGGTCCTTTCGACGTGTTCGAAGATGTCCTCCGGGACGATGTCGATGCCGTCCCTAAGCGACTGGTCGTCCTTGATTATGTACAGCGGCACGATCCCGATCCCGTGCTCCTCAAGGAGCGCCGGGGACAGATCGCACGTGCTGTCTGCCGAGATTTTCACCATTCCCTCATTCCCTCCCCAAAACCGTTATCGTTCTCTGCCCAAGAAAAATACCGCGATGGTTCCGGG
>MWAC01000036.1 GCA_002068815.1 Firmicutes bacterium ADurb.Bin467
TTTTGGGGCAAGATGTGTGGCGGGGGCCGCGCGGATGTGGTACAATATGTGCAACCCCGAGGATCTTCCCGGGCTGTGAGCGCACACCGTGCGAGGAGGTTTTCCGAATGTACTTTCCGTTTTTCTACGACTGGACGTTTCTGCTGATCATCCCGGCGCTGATTATGTCGCTGTGGGCGCAGGCGCGGGTGTCGGGCACGTTCAGCAAATACGCAAAGGTGCCCGCGCGCTCGGGTATGACGGCGACGCAGGTCGTCGAGCGGCTGCTCGCGAGCGAGGGCGTCACCGACGTGTCCGTCGAGCGCGTCGGCGGCAATCTGACCGACCACTACGACCCCCGGAACATGGTGCTCCGGCTCTCCGACTCGACGGCAAGCTCCGGCTCGGTCGCGGCGCTCGGCGTCGCGGCGCACGAGGCCGGCCACGTGCTGCAGCACCGCGACGGCTATGGACCGCTCGTGCTCCGCACCGCCGCCGTGCCGATGGTCAACATCGGCTCGATGCTCTCGTGGCCGCTGTTCCTCGCGGGGCTGATCTTCTCGTGGGACCCGCTGCTCTACGTCGGCATCGGGCTGTTCGCGCTCGCGGTCACCTTCTCCCTGATCTCGCTGCCGGTCGAGTTCGACGCCTCCCGCCGCGCGCTCGCCGCGCTCGAGGGCGGGGGATACCTCGAGGGCGAGCAGCTCGCCGGAGCGAAGAAGGTGCTCTCCGCCGCCGCGCTGACCTATGTCGCGGCCGCGTTCATGGCGGTGATGCAGCTTTTGCGGCTGCTCGCGATCGCGGGCGGGCGCAGGCGGGATTGAATCCATTCAGGAACTTTTTGCGGGGTCGGATCATTCCGGCCCCGCCTTTTTTGTGTAAAATTTGGGAATGGGATTGACGCGGACGGGCTCGAGGGCGTATACTTCATATGAACGAATGCTCATATGAAAGGATGTTATTATGAAGCAAAACGACTGCGGCTTCGAGGTCTGCGACTTCATGCACCTGCATGAGGACGTGCTGAAGCGCGTGTGCGCGGAGATGCCCGGGGAGGAGGTGCTCTCCGACCTCGCGGAGCTGTTCCGGCTGTTTTCGGACTCGACGCGCATACGGATACTCTACGCGCTGTTCGAGTCGGAGATGTGCGTCTGCGACATCGCGCAGCTCCTGTCGATGACGCAGTCGGCGATCTCGCACCAGCTCCGCGCGCTCAAGCAGGCGAAGCTCGTGCGCGCGCGAAGGGACGGGAAGACGGTGTTCTACGCGCTCGCGGACGACCACGTGCGCGCGATCATCGACCAGGGGATGGAGCACATACTCGAGTAAAGGAGGAAACGCCCATGTTCCGGGAACAGAAGAGGGAATGGCTGCGCGTGGGGCTTTCGGCGGCGATACTGGCCGCCGCGGTGGTGTTTTCCGAAAATAGCTGGATCGGGTTTATGATTTCGTACCTGATCGTCGGCTATCCGGTTCTGATAAAGGCGCTCCGGGGGATCGTCCGGTTTGAGATATTGGACGAGAGCTTTCTGATGACAATCGCGTCGATCGGCGCGTTCGCGATCGGCGAGTACCCGGAGGGCGTCGCGGTGATGCTGTTTTACACGGTCGGCGAGCTGTTTCAGGAGGCCGCGAACGACCGCACGCGCGACGCGGTCGCGAAGCTGATGGACATCCGCCCCGACACGGCGACGCTCGAGGACGGGCGGACCGTTCCGGCGGAAACGGTCGCGGTCGGGAGCGCGATCGTCGTCCGCCCCGGGGAGCGCGTGCCGCTCGACGGCGCGGTGATCGGCGGGATTTCGGCGCTCGACCAGTCGGCGCTGACCGGCGAATCGCTGCCGCGCGGCGTCGCCATCGGCGATCAGGCGCTCTCGGGCAGCGTGAACCTCGACGCGGTTTTGACGCTGCGCGTCGAGCGCGCGTACTCCGACTCGACGGTCGCCAGGATACTGAAACTCGTCGAGTCCTCCGGCGAGCGCAAGGCGAAGGTCGAGGGCTTCCTCGCGCGGTTCGCGCGGGTCTATACGCCGATCGTCATCATCTTGGCCGTGCTCGTCGCGGGCGTGCCGGTGCTCATCGGGCAGCCGTTCGCGCCGTGGCTTCAGCGCGCGCTGATCTTCCTCGTCGTATCCTGCCCGTGCGCGCTCGTCGTATCGGTGCCGATGGGCTTCTTCGGCGGCATCGGCGGCGCGTCGCGCGCGGGGATTTTGATCAAGGGCGCGAACTTCATGGAGGTGCTCGCGAAGGCCGAGGTGTTCGCCTTCGACAAGACCGGCACGCTGACCGAGGGCCGCTTCCGCGTCGCGGAGGTGGTCGCGGGCGCGATGCCCCCGGCGGAGCTTTTGAAGACCGCGGCGCTCGCCGAGCAGTTCAGCAGCCACCCGGTCGCGCGCTCGATCGTCGAGGCGCAGCCGGTGTCGCCGGAGGGCGTGACGAACGTGCGCGAGTTGCCCGGCAGGGGCGTGCGCGCGGCGGTCGGGGGGAAGGACGTGCTCGCGGGCAGCCGGCAGATGCTCCTCGACGAGGGGATCGCGGCGCCCGGACTCGACGGAACCGCCGTGTACGTGGCCGTCGACGGAATCTACGCAGGTGCGGTGATATTGCGCGACGCGCCGAAATCCGGCGCGAGGGAGGCGCTCGCGGCGCTCAAGGCGCTCGGCGTCAAAAAGACGGTGATGCTCTCCGGTGACGCGCGCTCGACCGCCGAGCGCGTGGCGAAAGACGTCGGCGTCGACGAGTGCCTGGCGGAGCTGATGCCGGGCGACAAGGTGGTCTCCGTCGAACGGCTGCTCGCCGGGCACCCGGGCCGCGTCGCGTTCGTCGGCGACGGCATCAACGACGCGCCGGTGCTGGCGCGCGCGGACGTCGGGATCGCGATGGGCGGGCTCGGCGCGGACGCCGCGATCGAGGCCGCGGACGTCGTTCTGATGCGCGACGACCTTTCAAAGCTCGCGGCCGCGGTGCGCGTGTCCAGGCGGACGCTTTCGATCGTCAAGCAGAACATCGTGCTCTCGATCGGCCTCAAGGTCCTGATGATGGGGCTCGGCGCGCTCGGGATTGTCGGCATGTGGGGCGCGGTGTTCGCGGACGTCGGCGTGACGATACTCGCGGTGCTCAACTCGATGCGCGCGCTGAACGGCGAACGATTTTAGACCATCCCGGCGAAATGTTCGACGGCGGGCGCGACTTAACACGGTCGCGCTTGTCACATGCGCGCGACATCGCATAATATTATGTAGAAAAACAGGTTGAGGAGGCAGCAGCCATGCTTGAATACCCCGCCGTACGGCAAGCGGACCCCGAGATTTACGAGGCGATGGAGCGCGAGCTCAGGCGCCAGCAGACCCACATCGAGCTGATCGCGTCGGAGAACTTCGTCAGCGCCGCGGTCATGCAGGCGATGGGTTCGCACCTCACGAACAAGTACGCCGAGGGCTATCCCGGAAAGCGCTACTACGGCGGCAATCAGGTTGTTGATCAGGTCGAGGAACTGGCGCGCGAGCGCGCGAAGAAGCTGTTCGGCGCGGAGCACGCGAACGTCCAGCCGCACTCCGGCGCGCAGGCGAACACGGCCGTGTACTTCGCGCTGCTGAACCCCGGCGACACGATCATGGGCATGAGCCTCTCCAACGGCGGCCACCTGACGCACGGGAGCCCGGTCAACCTGTCCGGCAAGTACTTCAACGTCGTCCCCTACAACGTCGACGCCGAGACCGAGCGGCTCGACTACGCCGAGGTGCGCAAGGTCGCTAACGAGTGCAGGCCGAAGATGATCGTCGCCGGCGCGAGCGCCTATGCGCGCGCGATCGACTTTCAGAAGTTCCGCGAGATCTGCGACGAGGTCGGCGCGTATCTGATGGTGGACATGGCGCACATCGCGGGGCTCGTCGCCGCGGGTGAGCACATGAGCCCGATCCCGTACGCCGACGTCACGACGACCACGACGCACAAGACGCTGCGCGGCCCGCGCGGCGGCCTGATCCTCTGCCGCGAGGAATACGCCAAGGCGATCGACAAGGCGATCTTCCCCGGCACGCAGGGCGGCCCGCTCGAGCACGTGATCGCGGCGAAGGCCGTGTGCTTCAAGGAGGCCATGACCGAGGAGTTCATGGAGTACCAGCGCCGGATCGTCAGAAACGCCAAAAAGCTCGCCGAGGGCCTGACCGCGCGCGGCGTTAGGCTCGTGTCCGGCGGAACGGACAACCACCTGATGCTCCTCGACCTCTCCGACCTCGAGATCACCGGAAAACAGCTCGAGGCTCTGCTCGGCGAGGCGAACATCACGACGAACAAGAACACCGTCCCGCGCGAAAAGCGTTCGCCGTTTGTGACGAGCGGCCTGCGCGTCGGCACGCCCGCCGTCACATCGCGCGGCATGCGGGAGCCGGAGATGGCCGAGATCGCGGGCATGATCGCGGACGTCGTCGAAAACGGCGAGGCCGTCCTCCCGGGCGTCCGAGAGCGCGCGCTCGGCCTGTGCGAGCGGTTCCCGCTGTATGGATAAGCTCGAGCGCATCTTCGAGATGCAGGCGGCGTTCAACCGCGAGATCGCCGAGACGCGCCATCTCGAGCGCGTGACCGACGACGAGTGGCTGCAGAGGTTCGCGATGGCGACCTTCGCGGAGCTCGGGGAGATGCTCGCCGGCACGAACTTCAAGTGGTGGAAGAACCCGAAGCCGACCGACGCCGAGTACGTCAAGGAGGAGATCGTCGATATACTCCACTTCTTCGTGAGCCTCGCGATCGCCTCCGGCATGGACGCCGACGAGCTCTTCCGGCGCTACTGCCTGAAAAACCGGGAGAACCTCGAC
>MWAC01000037.1 GCA_002068815.1 Firmicutes bacterium ADurb.Bin467
TGCCGCTGGCGATACTGTGGTTCGGCACCGGCTCGGGCCGGTCGGCCAATCGCAGGGGCGCGCCTCGGCGCTCAGGCTCCTCCACCGGATGGAGCCGTCCGCCAACAGGGATCGGTACGCGACCGAGGCGTTTGGCCGACCGCTCTTCACCGCCGAGCTCGAGGAGGTCGCGAGAAACCAGCCCGGGACCCTCAAAAACCTCGCAGCGCCGCTTCCGCTCGAGCGGCTGCCGGAGCCCGACAAATACCTTCGCTACGATCCCGGCGTCGGCAGGTATTTCGACCGGGGCTTCGCCCCGACGCCGAATGTGCTGTCTCCGAACGGCTCCCACGATCCTCCCCCGCTGACGAGGGAACCGGACCCCGGGGCGCTTGAATGCCTCGACAGGCTCATGCGGCTGTGCGGCGAGAACGGCATACGCGTCATCTGGGTGTCCTCGCCGTATCCGATCGACTCGCCGATCAAGCAGGGGCATTGCGAAGAGGAGTATCAATTGATCCGGCGGCTCGCGGAACAGTACGGCGTGCCCTATTGGAACTTCAACCTCGCAAAGCGGGACGCGCTGCCGCTGGAAATCGCGGATTTTGCGGATTACCGCCACCTGAACCTCGGCGGGGCGAACAAGCTGACCGCGCTCGTCTGCGAGCTGATCGCCGCCGACCGCGAGGGAAGGGACGCCTCCTTCGCCTTCTGCGCGTCGTTCGCCGAGCGGGCGCAAGCGGAAAATTGACAAAACCCGGCTTGCCGCGCGCGCCGCGCCGTGGTATACTGTTGGGCGTTCCGGTTGAAAAAAGGCACGAAAGGGCTCGAACAGTGGACAGATCGCGCGCAACCATCTTTCTGCAACTCCTGAAGACGACCTTTGGGCTCGCCGTATTCGCGTTCGGGGTGCGGCTGACGATCTCCGCGAACATAGGGCTCGCGCCGTGGGATTCGTTCAGCATGGGCATCTCCTACCACACGCCGCTGAGCTACGGCACGGCGAGCATCGCCGTGAGCCTCGTCATCGTCGCGGTCGACCTCCTGATGCGGGAGAAGATCGGCTACGGGACGATACTCGACGCGTTCCTCGTCGGACTGTTCGTCGACCTCTACACGGCCCTGAAAATCGTCCCGGAGCAGTCGAACATCTGGGTCGGCGTCGCTGTCATGGTTGCGGGGCTGTTCCTGATGAGCCTCGGGCAGTATTTCTACATGTCCGCTGGGCAGTGCTGCGGCCCGCGCGACGCGTTTCTCGTCGGGCTCGGGAGGCGCCTGCCGAAGGTCCCGATCGGCGCGGTCAACACGGCGATATTGCTCGTCGTCGTGTCGGGCGGATGGGCGATGGGCGCGCCGATCGGCATCGGGACCGTCGTCGCGACGTTCGGGATCGGCGTGACGATGCAGATCGTGTTCCGCCTGCTCCGGTTCGAGCCGCGCAGCGTCGACCACCGGAGCCTCTTTGAGACGACGAGGGCGTTCGTACAGGGTTGATTTGAAGATATGATAAGGCGCCGTCCGAAAGGGCGGCGCCTTTGCCGTCTATACGACGTAGAGTACCGGCATGTCCGGGAGCTTTTCTTCGAGCCTCTGCCGGAGAAACGCCTCGGCCTCCGAGCGCAGCCGCGCCGTGTAGCAGTACTTGCCCCTGCCGCGGCCGACCATCTGCGCCCGGTCGAACAGCGGAACCGCGCCGGGGAAGGCCTCCCTGTTGATCGCGCCCTGGACGAAGCTGTAGGTCATGAAGATGATTTCGAGAAAGCCGCCCTCGCGGACGCGGGCGCTCAATTGGTCGGCGAGGGAGTCGATCAGTTCGCCGTACTGCCGCCTCCAGTCCGGGAGCAAAATGACGGGCGCGATCAACAGGCCGACCGGGTACCCCGCGTCGGCGACCGCGTTCAGCGCGCGGATGCGGAAGTCGAGCGGCGAGGTGCCGATCTCGACGCGGCGGACGATCTCCTCCGGGTTCACGCTCATCCGGACGATGACCCTGCGCCGGTGGTCGAGGGAGAGCAGCGGGTCCACCATGTCGAACTTCGTCGGAAACGTCAGCCTGCCGAGGCCGCGCCTCGCGAATTGCTCTACGGTCCAGGCGAGGTTGCCGGTGATCTCGTTTTCGAGCACGAGGTCGCTGTTGCTGCCGATCTCGTATGTGCACGCGCCCCGCGCCCCGGCGTCGGATTTCAACAGCTTTTCCATCATCTGCTCGCGGTTGACGAACAGCCTGAGGTACGCGCACTTGTTGTAGTTGCAGACGAGGTAGCAATACAGGCACATCGCCCGGCAGCCGGACGACGTGTAGGGCACGAGCCAGTCGGACACCTTGCGGTTCGGGACGTAGCGGTGCGTCTTTCGGACGCCTATGATCAGATGCCGCTTCAGCCCCGGGAAATCCCGGTTTTCGGCGGCGCAGAATTCGGGGATGCTGTTGTGACTTTCGATCTCGAACCACGGCAGGCGCGCGTATTTCTCCCGCAGCGACCTTCCCAGCGGGTATTCGAGCGCGCCCGGCTCGCAGTAGACGGCGTCAAAATCGAGGTTCATGGATGTAGCATGTCCGGAATCGGGCGCTACATGATTCGCAGCATCTCGCCCTTCGGGGCTCGCTTCCGGTCGAGCATCGCGTTTGTCTCCTCGGCCCAGCTGTATTCGATCAGGTACGAGCCCGCGTAGGCGTGCGCCTTTTTCGAGTTTACGGAGATGAAGTCGTAGTAGTCGCACTCGACGTTTTCGACGACAACGCGCCGGTTTCCGCGGATGACCTCGACGATGCCGTCGATGCCGCTCGAATCGAGGATCGACTTCAGACGCATCGCGATCTTCCGGTAGCGGGCGAGCGTCGTGTTGTTGATGCTCTCGTTCTCCCAGAGGATCGAGATCGCCTCGGCGGCCGTCACGAAGCCGCCCGTGTCCGACGGGGGCGCGAGGATGCGGTCGTCCCCGGCGGCGGCCGATCCTCCGGCGGGATTGGCGGGGCTGGAGCTTTTCAAAACCGCGGCTCGGGACGGGGACGGCTACAAGATTCGCCTCGAGGCCTATACGACGGGCAAGGTGGAGATCGTGACGGAGGCGGTCCCCGCGGACATCGTGCTCGTGCTCGACCAGTCGGGCTCGATGCGGGAGGATTTTCCCGGAAAGTCGAGCCGCCGGGCCGCGCTGAAGGACGCGGTGAAGGAGTTCATCAACGAGGTAAACGACCGGTACAAGGCGCCGGACGCCGGGCACCGCATCTCGATCGTCGTCTTTGATTCGAGCGCAAAGGTGTTGAGCGGCTGGAAATACGTCGATACGGCGGGGAAGAACGCGCTGCTGAGCGCCGTCAACGGCTTGAGCGACCGGCCCGACGGCTCGACGAACGTCGCCGCGGGCATGGTTCGGGCGGAGACGCTGATGGGCGATGGCTACAACAGTCCGGGCGGGAACCGGCACAAGGTCGTCGTGGTGTTTACCGACGGGGTGCCGACGACGCAGACGGACTTCAACACGACGGTCGCGGACAACGCGATCAAGTCGTCCAGGCGGCTGAAGGGCTCGGGCGTGACCGTGTACACCGTCGGCATTTTCTCCGGGGCGAACCCCGCGCAGCTTTGCGGAGGCGGGGGTGGCTGCGAGGTTGGGTACCCCTGGGGCGGATGGGGGACGAGCGCGACGCCCCC
>MWAC01000038.1 GCA_002068815.1 Firmicutes bacterium ADurb.Bin467
TCGCCGGTGCCGGGCGGCAGATCGACCACCAGAAAGTCGATCTCGTCCCACTTGACGTCGCCAACGAACTGGCTGATCAGGCCGTGCTTGACCGGGCCGCGCCAGATCACGGGCGTGTCCTGGGTCTTGATCAGATAGCCGACCGAGACAACCTTGAGCTTGCCGCCAAGCATCTCGACCGGCACGATGTTGGAGACGACGATCCTCTTGTCGTCAAGTTGCGTCTGGTTCAGACACGAGTCGTAGACGTTTTTCACCTGGATGCACACGCGCTGGTTCAGCCCCGTGAGGATGTTCCCGTTCACGGTCCCGGGACTTACCTCCGCGTTTGCATTCTTGTAGCTGTAAAAAGACATGGTTCATTCCTCCTCGGATAGAATGCGGGCGGCCGCCCACGCTGCATACTATGACGGGGAGCGGTTTTGGTGCAACGCCCAAAAATGCGAAGCCGGCGCATGCACGCCGGCTTCCGTGTCGGTTACGCGACCTGTTCGCCACCTTCGAGCGCCTTCGGGCGGAGGATTTCGAGGAACTGCTCGCCGGTGATCGTTTCCTCGCGGTAGAGGTACTCCGCGACGCGGTTCAGCGCCTCCATGTTGTCGCGCAGCAGCTTCGATACCCTTTCGTACTGCTCGCGGACGATCGCGATGACCTGCCGGTCGATCTCGGCGGCGGTCTCGTTCGAGCACGCGAGCGACGCGTCGCCGCCCAGGTACTGGTTCGTCAGCGCCTCGAGCGCGACCATGCCGAACGCGTCCGACATACCGTAGCGCGTGACCATCGCGCGGGTGAGGCGCGTCGCCTGCTCGATGTCGTTCGCGGCGCCGGTCGTGATCGAGCCGAACACGGCTTCCTCCGCCGCGCGGCCGCCGACGAGCACGGCGATCTTGTTCAATATGTCCTCGCGGCTCATCAGGAACCGCTCGCTCTCCTCGACCTGCATCGTGTAGCCGAGCGCGCCGGAGGTGCGCGGCACGATCGTGATCTTCGTGACCGGCGCGGCGCCGGTCTGCAGCGCGGCGACGAGCGCGTGGCCGACCTCGTGGTAGGCGACGATGCGCTTCTCGCGGTCGGAGAGTACCTTGTTCTTCTTCTGATAGCCGGCGGCGACGACCTCGACGGACTCCTGCAGATCCGCCTGCCCGACCCGCTCGCGGCCCTCGCGGACGGCGCGCAGCGCGGCCTCGTTGATGATGTTCGCGAGCTCCGCGCCGGACGCGCCGGAGGTCGCGCGCGCGATCGCCGAGAAATCGATGCCAGGCTCGAGCTTCACGTGCTTCGCGTGCACCCTGAGGATTGCCTCGCGGCCCTGCAGGTCCGGGAGCTCGACGGGTATCCGCCGGTCGAACCGGCCGGGGCGCAGAAGCGCCTTGTCGAGCGAGTCGGGCCGGTTCGTCGCGCCGAGGATCACGACGCCCTTGTTCGCGTCGAAGCCGTCCATCTCGGTCAAAAGCTGGTTCAGCGTCTGCTCGCGCTCGTCGTTTCCGCCGATCATGCCGCCGTCGCGCTTCTTGCCGATCGTGTCGATCTCGTCGATGAACACGATGCACGGCGCCTTCTCGCCCGCCTGCTTGAACAGGTCGCGCACCTTCGCCGCGCCCATGCCGACGAACATCTCGACGAACTCCGAGCCCGACATCGAGAAGAACGGCACCTTCGCCTCGCCGGCGACGGCCTTCGCGAGCAGCGTCTTGCCGGTGCCCGGCGGGCCGACGAGCAGCGCGCCCTTCGGGAGCTTCGCGCCGATCGCCGCGTATTTGTCCGGGTCGTGCAGGAAGTTGACGATCTCGGTCAGCGCCTCCTTCGCCTCGTCCTCGCCGGCGACGTCCTGGAACGTGACGCCGGTCTCGCTCTCGGCGTAGATCTTCGCGCTGGACTTGCCGAAGCTCATCGCGTTCAGCCCGCCGCCCATCCGCTTCTGCATGCCGCGCATGAGAAGCTGCCCGAGGCCGATAAACACCGCGATCGGCAGTATCCAGCCGAGCAGCAGATTCATCAGGGGCGATGCCTCCTCGACGACTTCGGCGGAGAACTTGACCTCGGGGTGCTCAAGAAGCCGGTTCGTCAGGTCGCCGTCCGGCCACGCGCCGGTCTTGTAGAGCGCCTCGCCGCCGTCCTCGGCGGCGGCGAAGGTCAGCGCGTCGCCCTCGAGCGCGACCTCCGTCACGGTGCCCGCGTCGAGCTTCCGCAGGAATTCGTCGTAGCCGACCTCCGCTACCTTGGGCTTGACAAACGACGGGAATACGAACGCGTTGAGCAACAGCACGATGAAAAACGTGATCATCAGATTGTACAAGAGCGACTTTCTCGGCGCTCCGTTTTCATTCATTTGAGCCATCTCTCCTTCCGTATATGCGTATTGTACCCATACTTCTTGGCGGCACGGACAAAAAAGTATGAACGCAGCATGAAAAATGGCGGCTTTTCGGCCGCCGGGGGTTAATATTCCGTTATCCGCGCGCTATCCGCACGCGCACTTGAGGTACAGCGCCGCGGCCGCGTGGCCGGGCAGCTCCGCGAGGTCGCCGATCCACATCTCCGGGAACCGGCCGTTGTCGCGCAGGCACCGGAGCATCGACGCGATGATCTGCCGGTCGCTCAGCTTCATCAGCGCCTCGACGTCCTGCACGCTCCGGAGTTCCGGCGCGTCCTCGGCCGCCGAGATATAGGAAAGAATCCGTCCGGTCAGTTCGTCCGCGTCGTAGATCGCGGCCTCGTTGAAGCCGAGCTTCGCCGCGGCGAGCTCGAGCCCGCGGATGTACACCTGCTTGTACGTAAGCGACGCCTCCGGGAGGTCCGATTCGATCGCCGAGATCACCGGCGCCTGCACCATCTTCGAGCCGATCGTCACGCGCGTGACGGCGACCGCGTCGAACCGGGCGACCTCGGTCATGAACCGCCGGCCGGCGGTCGTCGCGCGCAGGTCGTTGAGCCGCGTGAACGTGTAGAAGAGCCCGTCGAACCGCCCGAATTTCTTCATCGCGTCGTAGTAGCCGATCAGGCGGTTGCGCTTGAGCACGTCCGCGTTGAAGTCGAGGAAGTTGCCGAGCGATCGCCTGGGCATGATCGTCGTCAGAAACGGCATCCGCTGGTACTCCGGGTGCGTGTGCATGGGGTGGATGTCGACCGCGACGACCTCGTCCGCGCCGGCGCGTATCGCCATGTCGATCGGCAGGTTGTCGTAATAGCCGCCGTCGATGTAGCGGTCGCCGTCGATCTGGCGCGTCGGGAACACCGGGAAGCACGAGGCGGACGCGATGATCCAGTCGATCAGCCGTCCCTCGGGGATCGTCGCGAGCGTCCGGTGCGCCGGCGACAAGGACGGAAATCGGAGCGCGATCAGCCCGAAGTCCATGCCGGACGCGCGCACGCGCCTCTCGTCCAGGTGCTCGCGCAGGAGCGCCTCCAGGGGCGCTATGTCCACGCGCAGCTGCCGCGCGTGCTCGAGCAAAAACGGCAGCAGGTCGCGCTTGCGGTTGAACATGCGCTCGATCTGGAACGCCTGCTCCGAGTTCGTCGAGATGATGCGGTCGCTCGTCATGTTGTCCCACAGGTGGACCGCCGACTCGATATCGCCCTGCAGCACCGCCGCCGCGTTGATCGCGCCGATCGACGTCCCGAAGCACATCTGAAACCGTATGCACAGCTCGCTCAGCGCCTGCCACGCGCCCACCTCATACGAGCCGCGCGAGCCGCCGCCGCTGAACACCAACGCACGCCTCATTCTGTTTGATACCCCCTCGCAAGGGTTCCATTATACCGCAAACGCGTGAAAAATGCAAATCGCCGCGCAAAAAACCGGGGGTTCGCCCCCCGGTACGGCAGATTTCGGGTCATTCCGCGGTGCGGGTTTCCTCCTGCCGGAGCCGTTCAAATTCGAGCCTGGTATCGACAGGCGGCGCCGAGGCGAAGTCCGGAGCGGCGTCCGTGGCCTCGAGCGTGAAGGCGGAGACCTCGTAGGCGTTGCGCACGAGGTACTCGCCGTTGTCCATCAGCTTCTGATACTCGCGGGACTGAAGCCTTCCCGTCAGCTTCAGCCGGTCGCCGACGCGAAACCGCGCCGCGTACTGCGCGTTGCGCCCCCAGGCGATGCAGGGGATGTAGTCGCTCTTGCCGAACGCGCGGTTGACCGCGAGCATCATGTCGCAGATTTCGCGGCCGAACGGCGTCGAGCGGTAGATCGGGGGCTTGCACAGCGCGCCCACGAGGCTCACCTTGTTCAGCGTCTCGTTCTCCTGCGTCTCGTACATGCTCTGCACGAACATCGTCACCATCAGCCTGCCCGCGCCGTCCACGACCTTGTTGTACGAGCGCACCTGCCCCTGAAAAAGCATCAGCCGCCCGACGGGATTGTCGCAGAGCGCGAGGATTTTTCCGGGGATGGTCACGGGGATGCGGTCCATCGCCCCCGAGAGGCGCTTGACCAAGAGCATTCCCGTGTAGAACGGCTCGCGCATGACCTCGTGGCTCAGCACCGGCATGTCCTCCAGCCTGCCGGCGGCCACAATGCGGTTGTTCGGGTTTTCCATCGTATCACCTCGGTTATTTCATCCAATTCCATATATTCATATGCCGCGCGCGCCGTTTTCATACGGCGTCCGGTGAAAATTTTGGGTTACGGGCAACCATATCGCAGGAAAATTCGTCCAATACGCGTAAGAAGGGGGGAGGGTCCTATGCGAAGGGTCTTGGCGGCGCTTTTGTGCCTGATGCTCGTCGCGGCGGGGGTTTCCGCGTCCGCGGAAGAGCCGAGCGCGGCGTCCGCGACGGGCGCGGGAGAGGTGTTTGCGATTCCCGCGGGCGACGGGCGCTCGATGCTGATTGGGTACGACGGAACGGAACTGACCGGCCGAAGCGACTACGCGCTGCTCTACCAGATTTCCGACGACGAGTGCCCGCCGGAGCGCAGGCTGTTCGCGGGCTCGCCCGTGCGCGTCGGCACCGGACCCGCGGACGAGGAGGGCTACACGACGTACGCGCTCATCGACGCGACCGGGCGGCGGCTGACGGACGCGATCTACGGCGACCTGACGCACCGGTGGCGCTCCGGCATCGTGACCTTTTACCAGGGCGACCTGATGGGCGCGCTGGACGAGCGCGGCAACGTGCTGCTCGAGGCGAAGTACGGCGGCATCGTGCCCGACGGCGAGGGCGGCTACCTCGTGACGCCCGAGGAGAGCTTCGTCTACGACCGCGACGGCTACGCGTACGTCGCGAGGCTCTACCGCATGGCGCCGGACGGCGCGATGACCGACACCGGCGTCACGACCGTTCCGTACCTCTACGGCCAGCTCTCCGACGGGCTGCTCGCGGTGACGACGCAGGTCGGCAAGGAGTGGCTGACCGGCTATGTGAACGCGCGCGGCGAGTTTGAGATCGAGCCGCAGTTCGACGGCGCGGACGCGTTCCGGGACGGCTACGCGACCGCGCGACTGCCGGGCGGCGGCCTGACCGGCCTGCTCCGGCCCGACGGGAGCTGGGCGATCGAGCCCTCGTACGATGCCATCAGCGACACTTGGTCGGGCGCCGCGAGCATCTGCGCGGTCCGCGGGAAGAGCGTGGACATCCTCGACCGCAAGACGCTCAAGGTGATCGCGAGCTACAGCTTCCCGAAGGCCGGGTACGTCTACGCGTACGAGATGAACGCGCGCGCGATCACGGTCGGCGCAGACAGCAACATCTCCGTTTACGGCATGGACGGGAAGCTGCTGTTCTCGCTGCCCGAGAAGGCGGGCGCGTACGTCAACGGCTCGTTCTCGGCGTCGGAGGGCGTCCCGGAGCGGCTGATCCTCACCGCCGGCGCGCTCAAGAAGATCGCCGGGCCGTTCCGCGAATTGAGCGCGCTGTGGTGGAGGGACGGCGAGGGCCGGTACATGGCGATGGACTACGAGATTCAAAACGGCGCGGACGGCCCGTCCGTCGACTACGACACCTACCGCTACGGGCTGATCGACCAGGACGGAAGCGTTTTGCTGCCGACCGTGTACGAGCAGTTGATGTACCTGGGCGGCGACCGCTACTGGGTCAAGTACGCGGACGTCTACGGCGTCGTCGACGAGGCGGGCGCTTGGTACTTTCAGGCGAGCGAATACGAGGAACTGATGGATTAGGAGGCGGAGCCCATGAAACGGTGGATTTCAGTGCTGTTGGTCCTCGGCATGCTGTCGGCGTGCGCGCTCGCGGAGGTGCCGAAGTTCGGCATTCAGGAGTATCCGAAGGTGGACGGCTCCACCGCGATGCTGCCGCTGAGCTACGCACTGATGATGGCCTCGACCGGCGTCTCCGAGGAGGAGGCGAAGCTCGCGATCACGCACCACAAGACGACGGACTCGTTCTACTCGCTGATCGACGGCGACGCGGACATCTTGATCGTCGGGAACCCGGCGTCCGACGTGTTCGACTACGCGGCGGAAAAGAACGTCGAGCTCGAGATGAAGCCGATCGGCGTCGACGCGCTCGTGTTTCTCATAAGCGACCTGAATCCCGTCGAGGACGTCTCGCACGAGCAGATCGTCGGCATCTACACAGGCGAGATCGCGAACTGGAAGGAGCTTGGCGGCGACGACCTCCCGATACTCGCCTACCAGCGCAACGCGACCGCCGGAAGCCAGGTCATGATGGAGAATGTCGTCATGAAGGGCGCCGAGATGACCGACGCGCCGAGCGAGTTCCGCCCCGGCGACATGGGCGACCTCGTCGACGTCGTCGCGTCCTACCGCAACTCCGCCGACGCGATCGGCTATTCTGTCTACTACTACGTGACCGAGATGTACGTAAAGCAGGGGATCAAGCTGCTGTCGGTAAACGGCGTCGCGCCGTCGAACGAGACGATCGCCTCGCGGGAGTACCCGTACACGCAGCCGAACTACGCTGTCGTCCGCAAGGACGAGCCGAGGAATTCTCCCGCGAGGCGGCTGTTCGACTTCCTGACGACCGAGGAGGGGAAGGCGTTCCTGACCGCGCACAACTACGTGCCGGCTGCATAGAACCGGACTTTTTACACCCGCCGGGCGCTGCCCGGCGGGTTTTCTGTTGACATCGGCCCGGGAGAGGAGTATAATTCATATGAAATGTAGGAATCGTTGGAGGTGTTTCCGATGCCCGGTCCGGACGGCAGGCATATCTTCGGGACGGTGAAGGTCGGGGAGAAGGGGCAGATCGTGATCCCGCGGGACGCGCGCAGGGTGTTCGGCATCGGCCCGGGCGACACGCTGCTCGTGCTCGGCGACGAGAGGCAGGGCGGCATCGCGATCGTGAAGGCGGACTTTCTGCGGAAATTCGCCGAGGACATATTCGCCGCGCGCGACGAGTCGGAGGAGCAATGAACGCGATTGAGATGCGCGGCCTGACGCGCGCGTTCGGCGAGCGGCTCGCGGTCGACCATCTTTCACTCTGGGTCGGCGAGGGCGAGTTCTTCGCGCTGCTCGGGCAGAACGGCGCGGGCAAGACGACGGCGGTCCGCATGCTCTCGTGCCTTCTGAAGCCGACCGCGGGCGACGCGCTCGTGATGGGGAGGAACATCCTGACCGATCCGGAGGGTGTGAAGCGCGCGATCAACCTGTCGCCGCAGGAGACCGCCGTCGCGCCGAACCTGACGGTCCGGGAAAACCTCGAGTTCATCGCGCAATTGTACGGCGCGGACAGGGGGGAGGCGCGCGGGCGCGCGGAGGAGATGCTCGGGCAGTTTCACCTCTGCGAGCGGCGGAACGAGCGCGCGAAGAAGCTGTCCGGCGGCATGCAGCGCAGGCTCTCGGTCGCGATGGCGCTGATCACGCGCCCGGACGTGCTGTTCCTCGACGAGCCGACGCTCGGGCTCGACGTCCGTGCGCGGCGCGAATTGTGGCACTTCCTAGAGGCGCTGAAGGGGAGGTGCACGCTGGTGCTCACGACGCACTATCTGGAAGAGGCCGAGGCGCTCTCCGATCGCATCGCGGTGATGGGCGCGGGGCGGCTGAAGGCGCTGGGAACCGCGGCGGAATTAAAGGAACAGACCGGAACGGCGTCGCTCGAGGACGCGTTTTTGAAGCTGACGGAAGCGGAGGCGGTCGAGGAATGAGGACTTCCATGAGAGCCTCTTGGATATTCGCGTCCCGCACGCGCAGGGAGATACTGCGCGACCCGCTGTCGATATTGTTCGCGGTCGGGCTCCCGGTCGCGCTGATATTCCTGATGTCCGCGATGTACAAAAACGTGCCCGAGATGGCCGTCGGAGCGCCGCACTTCGCGCCGGAGAACCTCGCGCCGGGCATATCGGTGTTGAGCCTTTCGTTCATCGCGCTGTTCTCGGGCATGCTCGTCGCAAGCGACCGGGAGTCGGCGTTTCTCGCGCGCGTCTGCGGCGCGCCGATGAAGCCGCGGGACTTCCTGCTCGGCTACTCGCTGCCGCTCTGGGTTGCGGCGGCGGCGCAGTCCGCGGTCTGCTTCGGCGCGATGCTGTTCTTCGGGCTGCCGCTCACGGGAAGGCTTCTCGCAGGCATCGCGGTGCTGATCCCGGCAGGCGCGCTGTTCACGGGCATCGGGATGCTGCTCGGCTCGGCGTTCACCTATCGGCAGGTCGGCGGCGTCGGCTCGATCCTGATACAGGTCGCGACGCTTGCCGGGGGCACGTGGTTCGACCTGAAGCTCCTGGGCACGGCGGTCGACCGGATCGCGCATCTCCTTCCGTTCGCGCACGCGGTTGACATGTCGCGCGCCGCGGTCGCCGGCGATTGCGCCGAAATCCTGCCGCACATGCTCTGGGTGCTCCTCTATGCGGCCGCGGCGTATTTCGCGGCGGCGGTCGTGTTCCGGAAGAAGTCCGGAGGGTGAACAAAACCGCGCCGCGCGGGGACTTGCTCCGTGCGGCGCGGTTGTATGTTCGGCTATTCCGCGGTGGGGGCGACGCGCTCGACGGCGATGCCGACGAGCCCGGGGCCGCTGTGCACGGAGAGCGCCGCGCTGATCTCGCCCTCGAAGAACGTCTTCACGTTCTCGAGGTGCTTTTTGAGGTCGTCCCGGACGCGCTGCGCGGTCTCGAGCGCGTTCGCGTGCGCGACGGCGACGCGGCAGACGTAGCCCTTCGCGAAGTCCGCGGCGATCTTGACCGCGGCGGCGAGCGCCTTGCCCTCCCCGCGCGGCTTCGCGACGGTATGGTACGCGCCCTCCTCGTCGCAGGAGATGATCGGTCGGATGCCGAGCGCGATGCCGATCGTCGCGGCGACCTTGCCGATCCTGCCGCCGCGCTTCAGGAACTCCAGCGTCGGCACGTAGAAGAACACGCGCGTCTCGCGCAGGTCGCGCACGAGGATGCGCTCGATCTCGTCGGCCGGAACGCCGTCCGCGATCATCTCGACCGCGCGCATGACCGTGAACCCGGCGGCGATGCCGATGTTCTTCGTATCGACGACGCGTATGTCGAGGTTCGGGAAGTCCCGCGCCATCAGCGCGATCATGCCGTTCGTGCCGCTGAGCGCGCCGGAGATCGTGATCGCGAACACATGCGTGCAGCCCTCGCGCTCGAACGCCTCGAACGCGGCGGTGATGTGCTCGGTCGCGGGGAGCGAGGTCTTCGGCATCTCCGACTCGAGGCGCTTAAACAGCACCTCCCGGCTGATCACGCCGTCCTCATAGGCGTCGTCCCCGAAGTGGATGGACAGCGGGACGATCCGGATGCCGTGCTCGCGCGCATATTCCGCCGGCACGTCCGTTCCGGAATCGGTCAGTATTCCGATTTTTTGTGTATTCATGGCCGTCTCCTTTGTTTGGTGCGCTAATTATATCAATGCAGTGTTAAGTTTGCGTGCTCGGGAATTAACTTGACAATTGTGTCAAATTTGGGTACGCTCAACCGGTATGGTTCGCTTGCGGTTAGAATTTCCGGGGGAGGCGTCCGCCATGCAGAAGAAGACGCAGATCATGGACGACAAACAGCTGACGCGCTCGATCACGAGGATGGCGCACGAGATCATCGAGCGCAACAAGGGCGTCGAGGACGTCGTGCTGGTCGGCGTGCGCACGCGCGGCGAGCCGCTGGCGAGGATGCTGCGGGACGCGATACGCGCCGTCGAGGGCCGCGACGTGCCGGTCGGGAGCGTCGACATCACCTTTTACCGCGACGACCTGACGCACCTGTCGCGCGACCCGAAGCTCAACCGTACCGACGTTCCGTTTCCCGTCGAGGACAGGATCGCCGTGCTCGTCGACGACGTGCTCTTTACCGGCCGCACCGCGCGCGCCGCGATGGATGCGCTGATCGACCTCGGCCGCCCGCGGCGCATACAGCTCGCGGTGCTGATCGACCGCGGCCACCGCGAGCTGCCGATCCGGGCGGACTTTGTCGGAAAGAACATCCCGACCGCGCTCTCGGAATTCGTGCGCGTGAGCCTTGACGAAACCGACGGCGAGACGAGCGTGTGGCTCTGCGAAAAGTGACCGGAAATTCCCTCTCATACCAATCCGAAATATTAATTCCTCGTCGTGCCGGGTCTTTTCGCGCAGAACTTTGTCGCTCTCCGCTCAACATAGGTCCCCGGCTACGTTTCGCTCCGGCTCCTGGTTCTGCATCGAAAATCCCTCGGCCCTTTGAAGAAATTAATATTCCTCCTTGGTATTAACTGAATAAACCGGAAAAAAACTGCCGACGATAGTAGCAGAAACCCGACACGATTGGAGGGATTTTGTGCTTCGTCGGTTTTTTTGCGCGCTGTTTGCGCTCCTGATGATCGCGGTATTTTCGGCCCCGGCGTCCGCCGAGCCGGTTTCCGATTTTGTCCGGCTGCACGTCGTGGCCGAGGGTGATTCCGATTGGGAGCAGCAGGTAAAGCTCCATGTGCGCGACGCGTGCCTCGAGGCCGCGCGCGAGCTCCTGTCCGAGTGCGACGGCGCGGACGAGGCGTACGCGGCGCTGAACGCGAACCTCGCGAAATTTCAGACCGCGGCCGTGCTCGCGGCGGGCGAGATGGGCTTTTCGGGCGAGATATCGGTCGAGACCGGCACGTTCGAATTCCCGGACAGGCTCTACGGCGACCTGTTCGTGCCCGCGGGCGACTACCGCGCGCTGCGCGTGACGCTCGGCGCGGGCGAGGGGCACAACTGGTGGTGCGTATTGTACCCGTCGCTGTGCGTGCTCGACGAAAACGCCTATCTCGCGGGGGAGCAGCCGCCCATCGAGTTCTACTCGTCGATCGGGTGCTTTCTGAGCGGACTGTTTGGAGGTTGACATGAAGAAATTCCTCGCTTTGATCCTGGCGCTGATGATGCTCGCGCCGAACGCCTCGGCGGCGGTGGTGCTCGAGGTCGGCTCCTCCGGCGAGAACGTGCGCAAGGTGCAGCAGCGCCTCGTGCAGTACGGCTACGTTACCGGCACGCCCGACGGCAAGTACGGCGAGCGCACGCGCGACGCGGTCAAGGAGTTCCAGCGCAAGAACGGGCTGCTGGTCGACGGCCGCGTGGGGCCCAAGACCGCGGCGGCGCTCGGCGTGACGCTGAGTTCCGGCGGCTCGAGCGGCTCGTCGTCCACGACGACGTCCGCGAAGATCGTGTCCGCCGACCACAGGCTCCTGTCGAAGCTCGTCTACGCGGAGGCGCGCGGCGAGCCGTACAAGGGGCAGGTCGCGGTTGCGGCGGTCGTCTTGAACCGCGTCGCGAGCTCGTCCTTTCCCAACACCATCTCGGGCGTGATCTACCAGAGCGGCGCGTTTTCCTGCGTGTCGAACGGCCAGATCAATAGAACGCCCAACGCCACGGCCATCCGCGCCGCGCTCGACGCGATGAACGGGTGGGACCCGACCGGCGGCTGCCTGTATTTCTACAACCCCGCGGGAACCAGCGACCGGTGGATTCGCACGCGCACCATCAAGACGGTGATCGGCAACCACAAATTTGCGGTCTGACAAACCGTTTTCCCCCACGGC
>MWAC01000039.1 GCA_002068815.1 Firmicutes bacterium ADurb.Bin467
ATCCGCGGCGCGGGCAACCTGCTCGGCGCGGAGCAGTCCGGCTTCATGGCGTCGGTCGGCTACGACCTGTACGTGAAGATGATCGAGGAGAGCGTGCGCGAGCTGCGCGGCGACGCCTCGCAGGGCGACGTCGAGACGCGCGTCGACCTCAAGGTGGACGCGTACCTGCCGCAGGAGTACGTGACGAGCGACATCCTGCGCGTCGAGATGTACAAGCGCATCGCGTCCATCCGCAACCGCGACAGCCGCGAGGACCTGATCGAGGAGCTCGTCGACCGCTTCGGCGACCCGAACCGCCCGGTGATGAACCTCGTCGAGATCGCGCATCTGAAGGCGCTGTGCGAGAAGCTCGGCATCGACAACGTCAGCATGAAGGGCGGCGACATGGTGCTGCGCTTCGCGATCTCGGCAAACCCCGACGTGCTGCGCCTTTTGACCGCGGTCAAGAAGCACGAGCGGAAGCTCAGGATGGTCGGCTCGAACCCGCCGTCTCTCTACTACTTCGACGGCAAAAAGACCGCCGAGGAGCTGCTCCCCGGCGCGGTGAGGATCATGGAGGACATCGTCGGCGCGGTGTTTAAGAGGGATTGACAGAATCGGAATTTTCTGATACGGTGGCGTCGACGGGCGGCGCAGGGGCGGATTCGCTTCGGACGTTGTGCCAAGGGCGCGAGCATTTGGCGTCTGTTGATCGCACGTCCTTGTATTTTTACGGGGCCCCTTATCGGGCCCCGTGTCTATTATTGGTACAGCGCGCCCACGATCTCGGAAAGCCCCTCGACGATCCTCGGCCCGGGGCGCGAGACGAGGTCCTCGTCGACCGCGTACACCCTGCCCTCTTTGACAGCGCGGAGCCCCGCGTAGTTCGGGAGCGCCGCGAACTGCTCGACGACCGCGCCGTCGCCTACGTAGTCCGAGATCAGAATCACGTCCGGGTCGAGCGCGACGATGCCCTCGGGGCTGTACATCGGCCAGGCGTATTGGGCGTCCGCGGCGGCGTTCTTCGCGCCCGCCATGCGGATGAGCTCGTCGAGGAAGGTTCCGGGGCCGGCGGAGTAATCGCCGAACTCGCCGAACGACAGCGCGAAGTAGACGGTCGGGGCGTCGACGCCGCGGTCGATGGCCGAGAGCGCCGCGACCTGCTTGTCCGTGATCTCCTCGAGCAGCGGCCCGGGGTCGGCGCCGACGATCCGGGCGATCCGCGCGATTCCCGAGAGCACCTCGCCGTAGTCGTCCGGCTCGACGCACACGACCGTGAGCCCGAGCGATTCGAGCTTCTCGACGGCGTCGATCTGCAGCTTCGTCGAGGCGAACACGACGTCCGGCTGCGCAGCCGCGATCAATTCGACGTTCGGCCCGGAGTAGTCGCCCATCCTGGGGATTGCGGCGGCCTCCGCCGGGTAGTCGCTGTACGTGTCCGCGCCGACGACCTTGTCCCCGACGCCGAGCGCGTAAAGGATCTCCGTGTTCGCCGGCGTCAGCGAGACGATCCGCTCCGGCACCCTGTCGAGCGAGACCGCCCGCCCGAGCCCGTCGATCACCTCCGCCGCCGCGGCGCCCATCGCCAGCAGCAGCACCAGAAGCCAAACCAGTATCCTTCTCTTCACCGGGTCCTCCTTCTCGCGGCCCTCCGCCGCGAAAGCAATGTATCCATCCGCAAGGAGCGTCCGCCAAGGTCTCCTGACTCGGTTTCACATTCCGCGGTGAATTTGCCAATTCTCCGAATTGTCAAATTCAGTCGGCTTCGTCGACTTGAAATTCCTTCGGAATTTCAACCTTGCCGCCTTCCCATTCATTTTGAACAGTGGCATTTCGGCGCGGAATCCACCTTACAGTAGCGGGGGCTGTGCCGGTCTCGCACCGGCTTCCCTTGACGCGGACCGCGGATGAACCGCATCCAGTATACACATTTTTAGGAATCCGCGCAAGCGGGGAACCCGGCGGGAGTTCCCTGCGTCTTAATCGGTGTACAGGAAAGAGATGGGAGGGATCGGGGATGAAGAGGGTTGTGTGCGCGCTGATCGCGGTGCTTTTGCTGATGTCCGCGGCGGGCGCGGAGGTGTCGGGGAACCTGCTCGGGCTCCGGGCGCTTTCAAAGCTGACCGACGGGACGAAAAACGCGGCGGTCTCGCCGGTGAGCCTCGCGCTCGCGCTCTCGATGGCGCGCGAGGGCGCGGCGGGGGCGACGCTTCAGGAACTCGACGAATTGCTCGCGGGCGAGGCGATCGACGTCGAATCGCTCACCCGCGCGGGGATCAGGAGCGCGAACGCCGGGTTCGTGTCGCCGGACTACGCGCTTCTCGAGGACTACATGGAGCGCGTCGACGCCAAGTGGTTCACGATGAACGACGACGCCATGGCGCAGGTGAACGCGTGGGTGGAGGACATGACCGACGGGCTGATCCCGCGCGTGCTCGACAAAGCGCCGAGCGACCTGACCGCCGCGTACCTCGTCAACGCGCTCGCGATGGACCGGGAGTGGCGGATACCGTTCCCGAAGGACGGCGGCTACGAGGACGCGTTCTTCGCGCCGTCGGGCGAAAAGCAGATCGACTACATGTACGTCGAGGACGACTTCTTCTACAAGGAAGCCGCCGGCGCGCAGGTGATTCAGCTCAAATACGAGGACTCCCCGCTCGCGATGTACGTCGTGCTGCCGGAAAAAGGCGGCGTGCCGGATGTGCTCGAGGCGCTCTCCGAGGGTGGCTTTTCGTACTTTGACGATATGGACGACGCGCCGGAGGTGCAGCTGTCGCTGCCGAAGTTCTCGATCTCCGAGGGCGGCTCGATGCTCGATACGCTGAAGGCGCTCGGCATGGAGCTTTCGTGCTCGCGGGACGACGCGGACTTCTCGCGGATGTGCGAAGTGCCGCTCTACATCGCCGACGTGATCCAGAAGGTGCGCATCGACGCGGACGAGGCCGGCACGAAGGCCGCCGCCGCGACGGTCATCGAGATAATGCCCGCGATGGCAGCGCCGCCGCAGCTCGAGGAGGAGCCGATCGTGATGAAGGTGGACCGCCCGTTCGTCGCGGTCATCGCGGACGCCTCGACCGGGGCGATCGCGTTCGCGGCGGTCGTCGCGGAAATCTAGAGCGCCCTCTGCGCTGTTTGCAGCGCCCAGTTCCACACCGACAGCGCCCTTCGCTCGATCGCGGCGAGGGCGCTGTCGATTTTCATGAGCCGGAACACCCGCGCGCGCAGGAAGTCGATCGCCATGCACGCGGCGAATATGGCGAACACCGCGCCGAGCACCGCGAGCGGGAACACGAGCACGTGCATGCCCGCGAAGGGCGCGAACGTCCTCTCCCACCCGTCCCAGAGCATCGGCTGCATGTGGATCACGTACACGCCGAAGGTCAGCGGTGCGGCGAAGGAGATCGCCGCGCGCGCGGCCCTGTTCTTCGGCGAGAAGCCCCGGAGCAGATAAAACAGCGACAGCGCGATCAGCACGATCAGCGGCGAGATGTCGCGGATGAACAGCCCCCGGCCCGGCCTGCGGCCGAGGATCAGCTCGGCGGCCCACGCGATGACGTATTTGCTGACGGTCGACGCGGCGATCGCCCCGATGAGCAGCAGCGCGGACAGGCGGCGCGGCCACGGCCTTGCGTGCATCCGGACGTACGCGCCGACGATGTAGAGCACCCCGAGCCAGAGCACGTTGTGCCCGCGGTCGTTGATGCCGAACGTCTCGGAGAACGAGATCGTCGCAATCCCGCTGAACAGAAAGAGCAGCACCAGCGCGAGCGCGAGGTGCTGTTTCCGGTTGAGCGAGCGCAGCAGCCGGTTCAGAAACGGCGTGATAAAAAACAGCCCGAAGTACGCGGAAACGTACCACATCCGCTTGAAGGTGACCGGGAGCACCGCGGAGAGGAGCTCCCAGCTCGTCACCGCCCGGGGCGCCACGATCAGCCGGAGCCCGGTAAACAGGAGCCCGTAGAACAGAACCACCGACCAGAGTCGGAGCATGCGCATCAGATGGAACCGGGACCGGCACAGCATATAGCCCGTGGTGATCCCAAAGCAGTTGACCGAGCTCATGCACACGCTCTGCAGGACGACCGCGCCCGCGGAGTTTTCGGTCCCCCCCCACGCGGCGTCGAGCGCCCCGCCCTGGTTCAGCACGTGCGCGCCGATGACCATCAGCGCCGCGAGTACCCTGAGGAGGTCTATGCCGAGGTCGCGCTCCCTTTCGATCGTCGGCGTGCGCAACCGTGCCTCCGCCCGCCGACCCGAAAAACCTTCGGTTTTGCCGATTGTTTCCATGCGAACTCCTTTCCACCCTCTGCCAAACCCAACGGCCTTAATTATAACATAAAATGGCACAGACTGGAAGGAATGATTGCAGATTCATTAATAGATCATAAAAAATCCGCGTCAAAACGCGCGAAAACTATGGGAATCTGACAAAAAAGCCCCTCCCTATGCGGGAGGGGCGGAATGCCTGTCCGGTCACTTCTTCTGGTTCTTCTCCTTGATCGCGGCGTGCGCGGCTGCGAGGCGCGCGATCGGCACGCGGAACGGGGAGCAGCTCACGTAGTCGAGGCCGACGCGGTGGCAGAACTCGATCGAGGACGGGTCGCCGCCGTGCTCGCCGCAGATGCCGAGCTTGAGGCCCGGGCGAGTCTGGCGGCCGAGCGTCACGGCCATCTCGACGAGCTTGCCGACGCCCACCTGGTCGAGCCGCTCGAACGGGTCGGTCTCGAAGATCTTCTTCGCGTAGTAGGCCTCGAGGAACTTGCCGGCGTCGTCGCGCGAGAAGCCGTAGGTCATCTGCGTCAGGTCGTTCGTGCCGAACGAGAAGAACTCGGCCTCGGTCGCGATCTTGTCGGCGGTGACGGCCGCGCGCGGAATCTCGATCATCGTGCCGACCTTGTAGGAGAGCTGGACGCCCTTCTCGGCCATGACCTTGTCGGCGGTCTCGACGACGATCTTGCGGACGAACGCGAGCTCCTTCACGTCGCCGACGAGCGGGATCATGATCTCCGGATGGATGTCGAAGCCCTTCTCCTGCGAGACCTCGATCGCGGCCTCGATGACCGCGCGGGTCTGCATCTCGGCGATTTCGGGATAGGTGACGGGCAGGCGGCAGCCGCGGTGGCCGAGCATAGGGTTCAATTCGTGCAGCGCGTCGATCTTCGCCGAGACCGCGTCGGGCGTGGTGCCCAACTCCTTCGCGATCTCGACGATCTCCTCGACCATGTCCTTGCGGGGCAGGAACTCATGCAGCGGCGGGTCCAGATAGCGGATCGTGACCGGGCGCTCCTCCATGACCTCGTAGATGCCCTTGAAGTCGCCCTTCTGCATCGGCAGCAGCTTGTCCAGCGCGTGCCTGCGCTGCGCCTCGGTGTCGGCGAGGATCATCTCGCGCACGGCCGCGATGCGGTCCGCCGCGAAGAACATGTGCTCGGTGCGCGTGAGGCCTATGCCCTCGGCGCCGTACTTGACGGCGACGGCGGCGTCGTGCGGCGTGTCGGCGTTCGTGCGGACCTTGAGCCTGCGGATCGAGTCCGCCCACTCCATCAAGGTCGCGAAGTCGCCGGAGACCTCGGCCTCCATCGTCGGGATCGCGCCGGCGTAGACCCTGCCGGTCGAGCCGTCGAGCGAGATGAACTCGCCCTCGTTGTAGGCCTTGCCCTTCGCGAACAGCTTCTTGTGCTCCTCGTCGACGCGGATGTCCGAGCAGCCGGCGACGCAGCAGGTGCCCATGCCGCGCGCGACGACCGCCGCGTGCGAGGTCATGCCGCCGCGTGAGGTCAAAATGCCCTCGGAGTGGTTCATGCCCTCAATGTCCTCGGGGGACGTCTCCTGGCGGACGAGTATGACCTTCTGCCCGGCCTTGGCGGCCTCGGTGGCCTCCTTGGCGGTGAAGTAAATCTGGCCGCAGGCCGCTCCCGGGGAGGCCGGAAGCCCGGTCGCGATCGCCTCGGCGGCCTTCAGAGCCTTCGGGACGAACGTCGGGTGGAGCACCGCGTCGAGCTGCTGCGCCTCGACCTTGAGCATCGCCTCTTCCTTCGTGAGCATGCCCTCGTTGACGAGGTCGACCGCGATCTTTAACGCCGCCGCGGCGGTGCGCTTGCCGTTTCGGGTCTGCAGCATATAGAGCTTGCCGCGCTCGATCGTATACTCCATGTCCTGCATGTCGCGGTAGTGCTTTTCGAGCGTGTCGGCGATCTTCGCGAACTGCTCGTACACCTCGGGCATGACGTCCTTGAGCGTTTCGATCTGCTGGGGCGTGCGGATGCCGGCGACGACGTCCTCGCCCTGCGCGTTGATCAGGTACTCGCCGTAGAGCTTCTTTTCGCCCGTGGACGGGTTGCGCGTGAACGCGACGCCGGTTCCGGAGGTGTCGCCCATGTTGCCGAACACCATCGACTGCACGTTGACGGCGGTGCCCCAGTCGCCCGGGATGCCGTTCATGCGGCGGTAGTAGATCGCGCGGTCGTTGTCCCAGGAGCGGAACACGGCGCGGATCGCCTCGAGCAACTGCACCTTCGGGTCCTGCGGGAACTCGGCGCCCATGACCTCGAGGTAGAGCGCCTTGTACTGCTTGACGACCTCCTTGAGGTCGTTCGTATCGAGCTCGTTGTCGAAGTGGACGCCCTTCTTCTCCTTGACGCCGTCCAAAATCTTCTCAAATTTGCTCTTGGGAATCTCCATCACGACGTCGGAGAACATCTGGATGAAGCGGCGGTAGGAGTCGTAGGCGAACCGCTCGTTCTGCGTGAGGTTCGAAAGCCCCACGACGGACACGTCGTTCAGGCCCAGGTTCAAAATCGTGTCCATCATGCCGGGCATCGACGCGCGCGCGCCGGAGCGGACGGACACGAGGAACGGGTTCTCGATGTCGCCGAACTTCTTGCCGCAGATTCCTTCGGCCTTCTTGAGCGCCTCTTCAATCTGCTCGAGGATCTCGGGCACGATGACCTTGCCGTTGTTGTAGTAGCTGGTGCAGGCCTCGGTGGTGATCGTAAAGCCCTGCGGAACCGGCAGGCCGAGATTGGTCATTTCGGCGAGGTTCGCACCCTTGCCGCCGAGCAAATCGCGCATGCCCGCGTTGCCCTCGCTGAAGAGATAGACATACTTATGCGCCATGTTTTCCCTCCTACATTAAATAGTGATGTTTGAAAGCATCTTATTCTAAAGTATTCTTGCCGAAAAGACAAGCACAAAACGGTTAAATTCCCCCATTTCCAACAAATTTTGGCGGAAGAAGCTGCTTCGGTATTGACGAAAATGCCCAATTGGGGGATAATATAATCGGTGGATTTCGTGTTTCGGAGGGGAAAAATGGCGCACAGGATTGTTTCGGTCGACGAGGGCTCCGTCGCCGAGGCGCTCGGAATCGAGCCGGGGGACGAGCTTTTCTCGATCAACGGCGAGTGCGTGATCGACCTTCTGGACTACCAGGCGCTCTCCTGCGAGTCGCGCGTGCGCATGTGCGTCCGGCGCTCTGCGGAGGAAGTCGAATACGAGTTTGAAAAGGACGAATACGAGCCGATCGGGCTGAACTTCGAAAAGCCGCTGATGTCCGGCACGCGCCTGTGCTGCAACGACTGCCTGTTCTGCTTCGTCGACCAGCTTCCCGGGCATGCGCGCGAGTCGCTGCGCGTCAAGGACGACGACTGGCGGCTGAGCCTGATGACCGGGAGCTACGTGACGCTGACGAATTTAAGCGACCGCGAGCTGGACAGGATCGTCAAAAGGCGCGCGTCGCCCCTGTACATCTCGGTGCACGCGACCGATCCGGAGCTTCGCGCGCGCATGCTCGGCACCGAGCGCGCGAAGCGGCTGATGGGGCAGTTAAAGAAGCTCGCGGACGGGGGCATCGATTTTCACGCGCAGGCGGTGCTCTGCCCGGGCATCAACGACGGGGCGGCGCTCGAGGAGACGATATCGACGCTCGCGGGCTTTTTCCCGCGGGCGCGCTCGCTGGCCTTGGTCCCGGTCGGGCTGACCGGCCACCGCGAGGGGCTCCACCCGCTCCGGAAGTACGCGCGCGACGAGGCGCGGGGCGTGCTCGAGATCGCCGCGAAATGGCGCGAAAAATTGCTCCGCGGGACCGGCACGCGCTTCGTGTTCCCGTCGGACGAGCTCTACCTGACGGCCGAGCTTCCGATCCCGCCGGACGCGGAGTACGAGGACTACGCGCAGGTCGACGACGGCGTGGGGCTGTTGCGCCTTCTCGAGACCGAGTTCTCCGAGGCGTGGAGCGAGCTCCCCGCATCCGCCCGGCAGCCCGGCGGCAAGAAAAAACTGGGCATCGCGTGCGGCACCTCCGCGGGCAGGTTTCTGCGCGAGATGATCGAAAGCCACCCGGTCTCGGGCGCGGACGTGAAGGTCTACCCCATCAAAAACGGGTTCTTCGGGGAGGAGGTCACGGTCTCGGGGCTGTTGACCGGCGGCGACCTGATCCGCGGGCTTCATGGCCTGGATCGGGAAATTTTTCTAATTACCGCATGTATGCTCCGCGATGGTGACAACCTATTTCTGGACGACAGCACGCTCGGGGATGTCGAGCGCGCGCTTCAAAAGCCGGTCGTGCCGGTCGGGCGGCGCGGCGACGAACTTCTCAATGCGATCATGGAGGCAGTTGCATGGCAAAGCCGCTAGTGGCCATCGTCGGACGGCCGAACGTCGGGAAATCCACGTTTTTCAACAAGATGGCCGGGCGGCGCATCGCGATCGTCGAGGACACGCCCGGCGTCACGCGCGACCGCGTGTACGCGGACTGCGAGTGGCAGACGCGCAAGTTCACCTTGATCGACACCGGCGGCATCGACCCCAACAGCGAGGACCCGCTCTTGATCCAGATGCGAAGGCAGGCCGAGATCGCGATCGAGACCGCGGACGCGATACTGTTCTTCGTCGACGGAAAGCAGGGGATGACCGCGGACGACGAGACGGTCGCCGACCTTCTTCGCAGGAGCGGCAAGCCTGTGATGCTCGTCGTCAACAAGATCGACAGCGCCTCGAGGCTCAACGACGTCTACGATTTCTACCAGTTGGGGATCGGCGATCCGATCGGCATCTCGTCGGTGAACCTGTTGAACTTCGGAGACCTGCTCGAGGAACTGATGAAGCTGCTCCCCGAGTCCGACGAGGAGGAAGAGGAGAGGGACGCGGTTCAGATCGCGGTCGTCGGAAAGCCGAACGTCGGCAAGAGCTCGCTGGTCAACCGGCTGCTCGGCGAGGAGCGCGTAATGGTGTCCGACATCGCGGGCACGACGCGCGACGCGATCGACACGCGCTTCAGGGACGGCGACGACGAGTTCGTCATCATCGACACCGCCGGCATCCGCCGCAAGCGGTCGATCGAGTACCAGTCGCTGGAGCGGTTCTCGGTCGTGCGCGCGCTCGCGGCGATCGACCGCTGCGACGTCGCGATCCTTTTGATCGACGCCGTCGAGGGCGTGACCGAGCAGGACGCGAAGATCGCCGGCTACATCGACGAGGTTGGCAAGGCCGCGATACTCTGCGTCAACAAGTGGGACGCGATGGAGAAGGAGACCGGCACGCTCGAAAAGTACGTCAAGGACGTGCGCGAGGGGCTCAAGTTCATGGCGTACGCGCCGGTCCTGTTCATCTCGGCCCTGACCGGGCAGCGGACGAACCGGGTGCTCGACACGGTGCGCTCGGTCTACCGGCAGGCGAGCCGCCGCATCACGACCGGCGTCTTGAACGACGTGATGGCCGACGCGCAGGCCGCGCTGCAGCCGCCGTCGACGTCCGGCCGCAGGCTCAAGATCTACTATGCGACGCAGCAGGGCGTGCGCCCGCCGACGTTTTTGCTGTTTGTCAACGACATGGAGCTTCTGCACTTCTCCTACGAGCGGTATCTGGAGAACCAGTTTCGCAAGGCCTTCGGCTTTGAGGGGACGCCGCTTCGGTTTGTGCTGCGGGAGAAGGAAAAGGGCGGGGACTGAAATTATGGGGCGCGAGCCCTGGAGGGAATCGAAATGATCTGGCGCTATGCGGTAATCGCGGTCGCGGGTTACCTGCTGGGGAACATCTCGATGGGCATCATCGTCGCGAGCCGCTACAAGATGGATATCCGCAACTACGGCAGCGGCAACGCCGGCACGACGAACGTGCTCCGGACGCTGGGCTGGCTCCCGAGCGCGGCGACGCTCGTCGGCGACGCGCTGAAGTCGTTCGCGGCGGCGTCGCTGGGCTGGTGGCTCGCCGGCGACCCGGGGCTGCTCGTCGGCGGCC
>MWAC01000040.1 GCA_002068815.1 Firmicutes bacterium ADurb.Bin467
GGCACCGCGTCGAGCCGCTTTACGGCGACCGCGAGCACGCGCAGCGCGCCCTCGGCCATCGAGGTCACGATGTCCTCGACCGCCTCCGGGCACGCGTCCTTCATGCGCTCCTCGATCGAATCGAACGCGCCCTTGACGATTGCGATCCATTCGCCGTCGATCTCGTGGACGGTCGTCATCAATTTCCGGTCGGAGTCGAACGGAACCTCGGCGAGCCGCGGGTACTTGCGGTTCAGCGCGGCCTTCGTGATGCCGTTTTTGTAGGCGGCCGCGACGATCGCGGTCTCGGTCGGGTCGCCGATGTGCTTTTCCTTGCCGTTTTCGATCTCAAAGCTCCCGTCGCAGCAGAGCGTCGCATACGAGAGCAGCTTCTTCATGCCCTCGGAGGCGGCGTCCGTGATGTCCTCGGCATCCTGCTCGCCGACGACGTAGCCGCGGACCAGCGTCATCCGGTTCTGCGTGAGCGTGCCGGTCTTGTCCGAGCAGATGACCGAGGCGCTGCCGAGCGTCTCGACGGCCGGGAGCCGGCGGATGATCGCGTTGCGCTTGGCCATGCGCTGTATGCCGATCGACAGCACGATCGTTACGATCGCGGGCAGCCCCTCGGGGATCGCCGACACCGCGAGCGACACGCTCGTCATGAAAATTTCAAGAACGGGGATGCGGTTCAGAAGGCCGATGACGAAGATCACCGCGCAGGCGGCGATCGCGACGAAGCCGAGCGTCTTTCCGAGCTTCGCGAGCTTCAACTGCAGCGGCGTCGCGGTGTCCTCCGCGCCCTCGAGGAGGTCCGCGATCTTCCCCATCTCGGTCTTCATGCCGGTCGCGGTCACGACGGCGCGCGCGCGGCCGTAGGTGATCGAGCAGCCGGCGTGGATCATGTTGAGCCGGTCGCCGACGCTTGCGCCGTCCTGAACGACGGCACGCGCGTCCTTCTCCGCGGGCACCGATTCGCCGGTCAGCGCGGATTCCTCGCTCTTTAAGCTCGCGGACTCGATCAATCGCGCGTCGGCGGGCACGAAGTCGCCGGCCTCGACGAGGATCAGGTCGCCCGGCACCAATTCCGCCGCGTCGAGCACGGCCTCGCGGCCGTTGCGCACGGCGCGCGCGTGCGGCGCGGACAGGCTGCGAAGCGCGTCCATCGCCCTCTCGGCCTTGCTCTCCTGCAGTACGCCCAGGATCGCGTTCAGGATCACGATTGCCAAAATCAGCGCGGGCTCGAAGAACTCGTGCGCCTCGCCGCTCGAGACCGCGACGGCGAACGAGATGATCGCCGCGACGATCAGGATCAATATCATCGCGTCCTTGAACTGCTCGAAAAAGCGCGCGAGCAGCGTCTTTTTCTTCTGCGCGCGCAGCTCGTTGCGGCCGTATTCGGCGCGGGATCGCTCGATCTGCGCGTCGTTCAGGCCCCGGACCGCGTCGGTCCCGAGCTGCTCGACGACCGATGGGAGCGGGTCGGCGTATGGGTTCATCGCGTCCTCCTATTTGGACAGTGTCGCCAGCATCACGGCCTTGATCGTGTGCAGGCGGTTCTCGGCCTCGTCGAAGACGACCGAGCGCGGGGATTCGAACACCGAATCCGTGACCTCCATCTCGGCCAGGCCGAACTTCTCGTGGATATCCTTCCCGATCTCGGTCTTGAGGTCGTGGTACGAGGGCAGGCAGTGCAGGAAGATCGCCTCTTCCTTCGCGCGCGAAAACGCGGCTTCGTTGACCTGATACGGTTTCAGCAGCCGTATGCGCTCCGCCCAGACCGATTCCGGCTCGCCCATCGAGACCCAGATGTCGGTGTAGAGCGCGTCGGCATCGACGGTGCCCTCGGAGACGTGCTCCGTAAGCGTCACCGTCGCGCCGGTGTTCTTCGCGACCGAGCGCGCGCACTCGACGAGCTCCCCGTTCGGGAACAGCTCCCTCGGCGCGCAGGCGGTGAAGTGCATGCCCATCTTCGCGCAGGCGATCATCAGCGAGTTCGCGACGTTGTTGCGCGCGTCGCCCATGAAGGTCACCTTGACGCCCTCGAGCTTACCGAGCTTTTCCTCGATCGTCAAAAGGTCGGCCAGCATCTGCGTCGGGTGGAATTCGTCGGTCAGGCCGTTCCATACCGGGACGCCCGCGTATTTTGCGAGCAGCTCGACGGTATTTTGGCTGAAACCGCGGTACTCGATTCCGTCGTACATCCTGCCGAGCACGCGCGCGGTGTCCTCGATGCTCTCCTTGCGGCCCATCTGCGAGCTGACGGGGTCCAAAAACGTCACGCCCATGCCGAGGTCCATCGCGGCGACCTCGAACGCGCAGCGCGTGCGCGTAGACGTCTTTTCAAACAGCAGCACGACGTTGCGGCCGGTCAGGTGCTTGTGGCCGATGTGCAGCCGCTTTTCGCGCTTGAGCCGCTTCGAGAGGTCGAGAAGAACCCGAATCTCCTCCGGCGTGAAGTCCAGAAGTTTCAGGAAACTGCGTCCGTAGAGCGCCATGGGCATTCTCCTTTCAATTTACCATGAGCGCGAGCCGCTGAAACGCCTCGACGCCGGGGACGAGCGCCGCCTCGTCCAGATGGAACAGCGGGGAGTGCAGCGGAACGCCGGTTCCAAGCCCCACATAGAACATCATGCCCGGCACGCGCTCGAGATAGGACGAGAAGTCCTCGGAGACGAGGTCGGGCTCGGGAAGTTCCTGATAGGGCATGCCGGAAATCGCCTCGCGGAAGCGCACGTAGACGTTGGGGTCGTTCACGAGCGGCGGGTACGGCTCGGAAAAACCTACCTCAGAGGTCACGCCGAGCGGCGCGGAGGCCTCGGAGGCGATCCTGCGTATCTCCGATTTCAGATATTCGAAGTCCTCGCGGTTGAACGCGCGGACGGTGCCGTCGGCCTCGGCGAGGTCGGGGATGATGTTCGTCGACGAGCCCGCGCGGAAGCGGCATATTTTCAAAAGATGCGGCATATGGAGCGTCGCGTCGAACGCGTTGAGCGCGTGCACGAACCCCGTCGCCGCCAGCAGCGCGTCGCGGCCCTCGCGCCACTTCGCCGCGTGCGCCGACTGGCCGATAAACCGCGCGTGGATCTCCGAGCAGGTCGCCATGAACGGCCCCGGGCGCGACGCGAGCGCGCCGAACGCGACCGCGGGGTAGACGTGCGCCGCGAAGATGCGCCTGACTTTATATCGCTCGAGCACGCCGCTCCCGGCGATCGCGAGCGCGCCGCCGCCGCTCTCCTCGGCGGGTTGGAAGATCAGAAGCAGATTGTGCGGGAGGCGGTTTACATTCTCCGAAACCCACTCGGCGAACGTCAGGAGCATCGCCATGTGCGCGTCGTGGCCGCAGGCGTGCATGTTGCCCTCGTGCTCCGAGCGGAACGGGCAGCCCTCGGGCTCGGGGATCATCAGCGCGTCCATGTCCGCGCGGAACGCGACCGCGTCCTCCCTGCCCGCGTCGAAAAAGGCCAAAATTCCGCCGCCGGCCGCGTCCTCGAGCTTCGCGCCGAGCGGCCGGAGCCGGGAGAGCACGTATTCGCGCGTCTTGGGAAGGTCGAAGCCGATTTCGGGAATCCTATGCAGCGCGCGGCGGTGGAGCTTGAGCGCCTCGAGCATGAGAACACCTCCGGAAAAAACTCTGGACAATCGTACTGTAGCATAAGAACATTAAATCTGTACGCTTGCCGTGCAAAGAATGGAAAATGAAGTAAGTTTCTCCAAAACTTGCAAAATCAACAATTATCTGGTATGATGGAGCGAATTCAAGAACTGGGAGGGATGTCCGATGTTTGAAGGCAGCTATGTGGCGCTGGTGACCCCGTTTCACGAGGATGGGAGCGTAAACTACGAGAAGCTGAAGGAGCTGTGCAACTGGCACGTGGAGAACGGCACCGACGGCATCGTGGTGCTGGGGACGACCGGCGAATCGAGCACGACCGAGCACGCGGAGGACGCGGCGATCGTGCGCTGCACGGTGGACGCGATCGCGGGCAGAATCCCGGTCATCGCGGGCGGCGGCTCGAACTCGACGGAGACGTCCTTGATGAAGAGCCGCACGTTCCGCGACTGCGGCGTCGACGGGCTGCTGCTCATCACGCCCTACTACAACAAGGCGAACCAGCGCGGCATGTACCGGCACTTCCAGACGGTCGTTGATCAAGTCGACCTGCCGGCGATCCTCTACAACGTGCCGAGCCGCACAGGC
>MWAC01000041.1 GCA_002068815.1 Firmicutes bacterium ADurb.Bin467
CCGGCGAGCCAGTGGAGCTCCGACCCCTCCGCGCGCGCCGCGTAGAGACGCGGGGAGTCCGCGCCCTGCTCGACGACGAGGCGGTTGTGTTCGAGGTCCTTCTCGACGACGAACCAGCGCCGCCCGTCGCCGTTCGCTCCGATCCCGAGCCCTCGCCGCTGGCCGAGCGTGTAGTACATCAGCCCGTCGTGGCGGCCTACGACCTCACCCTTCGATGTCGCGATGTCGCCCGGCTGCGCGGGGAGGTACCCCGCCAGAAATTGCTTGAAGTTGCGCTCGCCGATGAAGCAGATGCCGGTCGAGTCCTTCTTCTCGGACACCGGCAGCCCCGCCGCGCGCGCGATCTCGCGCACCTCGCCCTTCACAAGCCCGCCGACCGGGAACAGCGCCCTCGAGAGAGCGCGCTGCGAGATCATGTAGAGAAAATACGTCTGGTCCTTGTTCTCGTCCGCCGACCTCAAAAGAGTGTATTCGGCCCCGTCGCGGCCGATGCGCGCGAAGTGGCCGGTCGCGAGCCGGTCCGCGCCGAGCTTCTCGGCGAAGTCGAGAAACGCCGAGAACTTGATCTCGCGGTTGCAGAGCACGTCCGGGTTCGGCGTGCGGCCGCGCCGGTATTCGTCGAGGAAGCGCCCGAACACGCGCTCGCGGTACTCGTTTGCGAAGTTGACCGCGTAGTACGGGATCTTGATCGCATCGCAGACCCTGCGCACGTCCGCCCAGTCCCTTTCCGACGTGCACACACCCGATTCGTCCTTCTCCTCCCAATTGTTCATGAACACGCCGATCACGTCGTGCCCCTCGCGCTTGAGCATCAGCGCCGCGACGGATGAGTCGACGCCGCCGGACATGCCGACCACGATGCGCATTTCTTTTCCCCTTTCAAAAAAGCGCCTTTCGGCGCTTTAGAAGTTACCCGGCCGGAGTCGGCGAAACCGACGGCACCGGCGTCGGCGTCGCCTCGACGATGATGCTCGTCTGGCGCATGCCGATGATCTTCCACTTTCCGGAGGTCTTGACGAGCACGACCTCGTAGCGGCCGCCCTGCCACGGCGGGATGTTCGCTTCGACCTCGTTTTTGCGGCTCGAGAGCACCTTGCCGGTGATCGTCGGCACGCGCTCGAGCACCCTGCAGGTCGCGTAGTTGTCCCACGGCCACGCCCACAGGCTCTCGATCTCGAGCTTGTGCTCGAACCCGGTGATCGAGTAGTCGACGTAGGGCGAGTCCTTGCCGAACGCCGCGATCAGCGCGGGGTCGGCGCTCAAAAAGTCCGGGTGGAAGTAGTTGTTGAGCTCCGGCGCGTCCTCGCGGGTCAGGATCACGTCGACGCGCTTCTGGAGGCCGTCGCTCAGGACGATATAGACGTTTGCGGTGTTCATGCACATGAAAAACGCGCACAGGAGCACCGAGACCGCGATGGTAAACATCAGGAGCCGCGAGGCGATAAACCACACCAGTCTACGAACGTATTTCACAGTCGGTTTCTCCCAAATCCTTTCAGTTTCCCTGCTCGAGCAGCGCCTGCAGCCTCGCGACCATCTGCTCGTCCGTCAGCCGGAACTTGAACACGACGCGGCGGGAGGCGTTCCGGTTCTCGGTGCCGTCGGCGTTGTAGATCAGGTTGCTGTACGAGCGGCCGTTCGCGGTCGCGATCTTGCGCAGATGGTCGCGCATCTCGTCCGAAATGTGCGGATAGCCGTCCGCGAGCACATAGCTTCCGACGTTGTACGCGCGCTGCTGCGAGAGCTTGAGGTTGTCGATGTAGCCGCCGACGGAGTCCGTGTGGCCCTCGATGATGATCTCGCTGACGTAGCCCCTGTACTCGTCGGAGAACAGCACGTTGAGGTACACGGGCAAAAACGCGTCGATGCGCGCCTTGCCCTCGCGCGAGAGCTCGGATTCGCCGGTGGGGAACAATACGTCGCTCTCGAGCGCGATCGCGCCGCTCGTCGGATCGACGGTCGCCGAGATGTGCGCGCTTTTGAGCGCCTCGCTCAAGGACGCGATGATCCGCGTGCGGATGCCGACCAATTGCTCGATCTGGCTCTGCTGATCCTCGAGCTGCCCCTGCTGCTGAAGCAGCTGCGCCTGCTGGAGGAGTATCTGCTGCTGCTGTTCGTCCAGCGTCGAGAGCGTCTGCTGGAGCTCGGTCGCCTGCCGGTCCAATTCCTGCTGCGTGAGCTGCGCCGCCTGCTGCGCCGCCGCGACCAGGAGCTGCTGCACCGCGAGGTCCTCCTGCGCGGCGGTCAGCTCCGTCTGCGCGGAAGAGAGCGCCGCGTTCTTCTCGTTGAGCTCGCTCTGCGCGGCGATCAGCGCGGCCTCCTTCGCGGCGATGTCCTCCTCGGTGCTTTGCAGCGTCGTCTGCAAAATGACCATCGCGTCGCGCTTCTCGGCGTAGTCGTCGTACATCAGGAAGTACTGGTAGAGCATGTAGAAGAGCACCAGTATCACGACCAGCACGAGCGCGCTCATCAGGTCGGAAAAGCTCAGCCAGAAGCTGTTTCTATCCCCGTTCGAGCGGAAGGAGCCGGGGCGCCTGCGGATGCTGGAGGATCGCATTTCGCCACCGCCTTACTGCCGGTAGAGGCGGGCGGCCGCGGCGCTCAGGGAGGCCTCGGCGCGCTCCAATGCCTGGGAGATGCGGTCGATCTGGTCCAGGAAGTGATCGGTCGCGCCTCCGACGGCGTCGGGAAGCTGGTTCAGCGCGTCGGCGATGCCCGCGGACAGGTAGTCCACGCGCTTGGTGAACTCCGCCATGTAGTCGCGGAAGCTGTCGAGCGTGTCGGAGAGGTCGAGCCGCAATTGCTCGCCGATTCGCTGGCGGTTGTTCTCGAGCATCGCGCCGGTCGCGCGGAGCTCGCCCGCGGCCTTCATGAGGCCCGCGGTCGATTCGCCGCTGACCTCGCTGAACCGCTGGAGCATCGCCTTCTGCGCCTCCTGCAGGGACAGCATCGACCGGTTCAGCTCGCCGTGCATCGCTGAAACGCTCTTCAGATACGAGTTCTGCTGCCCCGCGACCAATTCCATCTTCTCGACGTTCGACGCGATGCGCAGATAGCTGTCGTCCGCGCGGGTCTGCGTATGCTTGAGGCTCTCCATGTACCCCTCGAGCTTTCCGACCATGTCCTCGAGGTTCTTCTCGAGCTGCGCGGCGTTTTTGAGCACCTTCTCGGCGTTCTGCATGCCCTCCTGGACGATCGCAGTCGCCGCGAGCTGGCTCCTGCAGGTCGAGTCGATCACGTCGGACAGGTTTTTGAGCTCGCCCTCGAGCATCTCGTCGACGCGCTCGACAAACCGCCCGGCGACCTTGTCGATCAGGCGCATCTGCTGCTGCGTGTTGACGGCCATGAAGTTCTCGAGGCTCTCCTGGATCGGCGCGAGGGCGCCCGTAAGCGCCGTCTCGAATTTCTCCGAGAAGCCGCCGCCGATCTCCTGCGCGATCGTCTGGATCAAGGACGTCTGCTCCTGCTGGTAGATCGCGATCTGCGTCATCGGATCGACCGAGAGAACGCCCGCGTACCGGCTCATCGCGCCGTAAAAGTCCTGCAGCGTGTGCTGCGTCGAGCCGCTGATGAACCGCGTGATCAATGTGAAGCTGATCGAGCCGACGACGCCCCAGATCGACGTCATGAACGCGTAGCGCATGCCGGGGATGAGCGTCACGATCGAGTGCTGCACGGCCTCGGCGTCCGACATGCTGAACCCGGTCAGGCCCTCGGTCAGCCCCATCAGCGTTCCGAGGAAGCCCAAGGACACCATCAGCCCCGGGATCGCCTCCGCGAACGACATGCGGCCCGGGCCGTAGATGACGGTGTCCTCGTTTATGTAATCCTCGACGTTCGACGCGTTGTGGTACACGCCGTCTGCGAAGAACAGGTTGTTCAGGTACTCGCTCCAGTGCGGGAAGAGCCTGCCCTTTCCCAGGAACTTGTCCTCCTGCCAGGACCGCTTCCCGCTCGCGCCCTTCTTGATCAGCCGGATCGCGCGCTTGAGCGTGCCCCGCGTGCGCGCGATCGGCACGATGCAGCGGAAAAAGCCCCACACAAAGAGCAGCACGATGACGGCGTAGACCAGCGCGTTGATCGCGCCGTCCGAAGCGTCGACAGCCCACTGTAGTATGTTCATGTTTCCCTCCCGCATCGGCGCGCGCATGGTAAAGGCCGAAATTCTCCCGGAATTTCAAGTCGAAGGGCCCGGCAAATACACCTATCAGTATACCATCGGGCATGGGGCGAAAAAAGGCAGATGGCATGACTTAATCGTGACAAATGCCCGGAACTGCGGTTTTTTTGGAACGGGATGCTATTTTCCGACACAGAAATTCCGGAAAATCGCGTCGAGAACGTCCTCCGTAGCGTTCTGGCCGGTGATCTGTGCGAGCAGCTTCTGCGCGCGCCAGAGGTCGTCCGCGGCTTGGTCGACGGGGATGCCGCCCTTGAGCGCGGCCTCGCAGGCGCGCAGGTGCTCCGCCGCCTTTTTCGCGAGCTCTATGTGGCGCTTCGCGGTGAATATGCCCTCGACCGCCGAGGAAGCGCCGAGCTTTTTGAGGATCATGGCCGTCAGCGCCTTGACGCCCGCGCCGCTCTTCGCCGAGAGCCGGACGCGGTCCAGGTTCGGCAGGGAACTCTCGCCGAGCCTCGGCGGGAGGTCGGCCTTGTTGAGGCAGAGGACATACCGCTCGTCCGCGTCCCGAAGGAGCGCGCGGTCGTCCGCGGTCAAGGGCTCGCTCAAATCCAGCACGAGCAGCACGACGTCCGCGCGGCTCAGGGCCCCGCGCGCGCGCCGGACGCCCAAAATTTCGATCTTGTCGCCGGTCTCGCGTATGCCCGCGGTATCCGAGAGCTCGACGTAGAGCCCGTTCAATTCGACGCGCTCGGTCAGGACGTCGCGGGTCGTGCCGGGGATGTCGGTCACGATCGCGCGCTCCTGTCTGACGAGCGCGTTCAGAAGCGACGACTTTCCGACGTTCGGCCTCCCGGCGAGCACGACGGACGCGCCCTCCCGGAGGATTCGCGCCGCGCGGGGGTCGAGCTTCTCCTCGATCTCCTCGGCGATCTCGCAGACCGCCTCGCAGACCGCGCCGGCGACGAGCGGCTCCTCCATCTCCTCGGGGAAGTCGGTCGCGGCCTCGACGGTCGATAGCACGTCCGTCAACCGCTTCGACAGGTCCCCGACGAAGCTCGAGACGCCGCCTCCCAATTGCCGAAGCGACGCGCGCCGGGCCGCCTCGCCGCGCGCGCCGATCAGCTGCATCACGGCCTCGGCGCGACTCAAGTCGATCCTCCCGTTCAGAAACGCGCGCTTCGTGAACTCGCCGGGCTCGGCCATCTGCGCGCCCGCGCGGAGCACGCGGTTCAGAATGGCCTCCGAGCAGGCGGTTCCGCCGTGGCAGTGGATCTCGAGCACGTCCTCGCGCGTATACGAATGCGGCGCAATCATGATCACCGCCATGACCTCGTCGACGATCTCGCCGTTTTCCTCGACCACATGGCCGTAGTACATGCGGTGGGATTCGTATTCCGCCTCGATCACGGCCGGGCGGAACACGCTGCGCAGTATATGGCGCGATAGCTTCCCGCTGACGCGCACGATGGCGATGCCGCCTTCCCCCTGCGCGGTGGAAACGGCGGCAATCGTCGCCCTCTGACGCCGCACCGGATCAGTAGGCTGTGCGCACCGGGAGCACCAGATGCACGTAGTCGCCGTCGCCGACCGGGGAGATGACGCAGGGGCTCAGGCTGCTGGTGAAGCTCATCTCGACCGACTCCGCGTCGATCGCGCGCACGACGTCCATCATATAGCGGACGTTGAACGCGATCGCGAGCTCGCTGCCGTCGATCTCGACCTCCATCTCCTCGTGCGCGTCGCCCATCTGGGAGTTCGCCTCGATCTCCAGTATGCCGTCGTGCAGGTAGAAGCGGATCAGGTTGTTGCTGCCCTCCCTCGCGAGCAGCGCCGCGCGGTCGATCGCGCGCCTAAGCGCCTCGAGGTTCACGATCGCGCGCATGTTGAACGACGTCGGGAGGATGCGCCGGTAGTTGATGTACTCGCCGTCGACGAGCATCACGTACACGTCGGTCTTCTGGAGCCGTATCTGCAGCTTGTTTCCGTTGAAGTTGAGCGTCGCGAACGCGTCCTCCTCGCCGCTCAGAAGCTTTCCGATGTCGCCGACCGCGCGGCCGGGGATGATCGCGGACACGTTTTCGAGCACGTCCGAGCACTTCGCGCGCTTATAGGCCATCCGGAAGCCGTCGAGCGCGACCATCGTCACGTCGCCGCCGGCGATCTCGAGCAGGCACCCCGTCAGCACCTCGCGCGCGTCGTCGGAGGCGATCGCGAACTCGGTCTTCTGGATCATGTCCCGGAGCATGTCCTGCGGCAGCGTGATCTCGCAGTCGCCGTCGATCTTCGGGAGCGCCGGATAGAGGTCCGGGTCCTGCCCGGCGACGTTGAGGCGCGACGCGCCCGAGGTCAGCGTAAACAGGAAGCGGTCGCTCATGCGGACCTCGGTCGTATCCGTCGGGAGCCTGCGCACGATCTCGCTGAACAGCTTTCCGGGCAGCACGCCGCGGCCGAACTCGCGGACGTCGCAGTCGACGCGCGTCGTGATCGTCAGACGCTCGTCGGACGCCGTAAGCTGTATCCGCCCGCTCTGGGCCTCCAGCAGGACTCCCTCCAGGATCGGGTTCGTCGTCCGGGCCGTCAGCGCGCGGGTCACGATTTGAAGCCCTTCCATCAGGGCCGGGGTGGGGCAGGTGAAGCGCATATTTCTCCCTCCGAATGTCATTTATATATGGATGGAACCGACGTAGCCGTAGTGCGGTGGAAACTGTGGAAAACCGCGAAAAGGCCCTGCCGCGCCTGAAAAAGATGTCAACAGCCGGTGTAGACAACCTGTGGGCGCCGGGGCGGGTTGTGAACAGGTCCCCCCAAGGTTCAGCGCCGCTTCGCGAATTCGATCAGCTCCTCGACGGTCTTTCGGAACCTGATATCCGTCTTCATCGTGCCCGCGATCTTGTCGCAGGCGTGCATGACCGTCGAGTGGTCGCGCTTGAACACGCGGCCGATCGCCGTCGTCGAGAGCGGCGTCAATTCCCGGAGCATGTACATGGACACCTGCCGGGGAAGCGCGACCTCGCGGCTCCTGCGCTTTCCGACGACCTCGTCCTCGCCGACGGAGAAGTGCGACGAGACGAGCTGTATGATCGACTCCGCGGTGATCTTCCGGGCCTCGCGCGTCGAGAGCAGGGACGAGAGCGTCTCCCGCGCCATCTCGAGCGCGATCGGCTTTCCCATCAACTGCGACTGCGCGTTGACCCTCGTCAGCGCGCCCTCGAGCTCGCGTATGTTCGACTCGACGCGCTCGGCGATGTACTCGAGCACCTCGGTCGGCGTGTCGATCTCCTCATCGTCCGCCTTTCTGCGCAGGATTGCGACCCTCGTCTCGAAGTCCGGCTTCTGCACGTCCACCGGCAGCCCCCACTCGAAGCGCGAGCGCAGCCGCTCCTCGATCGCCGAGAGGTCCTTCGGCGAGCGGTCGGACGAGACGATGATCTGCTTGCCCTTCGTGTGCAGGTCGTTGAACGTGTGGAAGAACTCCTCCTGCGTCGCGACGGTCTTTGACAAAAACTGTATGTCGTCGACCAATAGGACGTCGACGTTGCGCATTTTGTTGCGCAGCTCCGCCGTCCCCTTCTTTTTGACGATCGCGTCGATCAGCTCGTTTGTAAACGTCTCGGACGTGATGAACAGCACGTTTGCCTGCGGGTCGTTCGCGCGAATGAAGTTGCCGATCGCGTTCATCAGATGCGTCTTGCCGAGGCCGACGCCGCCGTAGATGAACAGCGGGTTGTACGCCGCGCCCCGGGGCTGCTCGGCGACCGCGAGCGCCGCCGCGTGCGCGAAGCTGTTCGACGCGCCCACGACGAAGTTGTCGAACGTGTAGCGCGGGTTCAGCATCGTCGACGAGATCTCCTTGACCTGCCGCTCGAGCTCCTCGCGCGTGTAGATTTCAATGTCGTAGACCCTGCCGAAGGTCGCCCCGAACACGTTCGACATGATCGTCAGATACCTCTGGCGCAGGTTGTTGACGATCATCGAGTTGTCCGCCTCGATGATGATCGCGTCCTGTCGGACGGCGTTTAGCCGAAGCGTTTCAAACCACGTCGCGAAGCTCGTGGGATTCAGGTCGTTTTTGAACATGTTCATCGCCTTTTCCCAGGCGGCGAAGTGCTCCTTGGTGTATTGCATCGGCGTCCTCCGGCGTAGTTATCCACAGTTTATTCACAGGTGTGGAAATTATGACAATAACTAGGGGATTTCATTGTATCAGACCGCGCGGCAAAGTGCAAGATGCCCCGCAGATTTTCCTGTTGATAAAGCTGTTGACAACCGGTGGATAGGATGCGGAAATTGTGTTTACAATATGACAGAAATCCAACGCTTTTTGTCACAGCGCGGGATTGGTTGAAAAAGGGTCGCATCGAGGGTATAATCTATGATGCCGGCAGTGCCGGCTCCAATTAAATGGCTTCGTTTTTCGGCAAGGGAGTTTATTTTTCGCGCGCGCGGAGGGGGATTATGGCAAAAAAGAAGGCGCCGGTTGTGGAAAAGAGGTCGGGGGCGCTGCCGGCGGTCCTGTCGGCCGCGGGCTTCCTCCTCGCGCTCGCGTCCGTGTTCGCGCTGATCGCGTCGAACTGGATGCCGGAGCTCCATGGCGTCGACCTGGTCCTTCGCGGGCTCGGCGGCGGCATGCGCGTGCTGCTCCCGGCGCTGTTTGCGTGGCTGGGTGTGCTGTTCGCAAACGCCGCGCGCGGCAGGAGGATCGCCCTCTGGAGGGTGTTCTTCAACGCGCTGTTCGTGCTGTTCCTGTTCTCGGCGGTGCACATGTTCTCCGCGGAGTACATAGACAAAAACGGCTATCACGTGACGCAGGCATTGGGCTACGGCGATTTCCTGAACAAGTCGTACGCGTTCGGCGTCGGCGGCGGCGCGGCCGGCGCGCTGTTTGGCGGCGTGCTGTACCGCAACCTCGGCACCTGGGGCGGGTTCTTCGCCTCGCTCGCGCTCGCGGCGCTTTGCCTCGCGGCGACCGGCAGCCTCGGCAAGTGGCTGCGCAGGTTGCGGGAGCGGTCCGAGCGGATCAGGGCCGGGCGGGCCGAGCAGGAGAAGCTCCGCGCCGAGCGCGAGGCCGACCGGAACTTTGACCTCGACCGCCGCACGATGCTCAAGCCCGAGCAATTGATATCGCCCCGGCCCCCGCAGAGGCGGCCGCACGCGGCGCCGAATCCCATCGAGGCCGCGGCGTCCGGGCCGCGGAGGGAGGCGGCGCCCCCGAAGCCGGCCGCGACCCAGAGGCGCGTCCCGACGAAGCCGAGGATCTACAACGAGACGGTCGACAGGGGGCGTGCACCCGCGGCGCCGGTTCCCGAATCGTTCGGCCCGGTGATCCGCCCGTCGATGCCGGTAGCACCGGTAGCACCGGTAGCACCGGTCGCGCCGGTAGCACCGGTCGCGCCGGCCGCGCCGGCCGCGCCGGTATTGCGCGAGCCGTTCAAGCCGGCGAAGCCCGGGCGCGTCGTCAAGAAGCCCTCCGAGGACGGCAGGGAGGATTTGACGATCGAGCCGGACGAGTACGAATTGCCCGACGAGGACGCCGCGCCGTTCGACGTGCCCGCCTCGAAGAAGCGAAAGCCGCTTCCGAAGTTCAAGAAGGGCGAGCCGGAGGAGGAGGCGCTCTACAACTACCCGCCGATCGACATCCTCTCGCACGGGCAGGCGCTCGACAAGCTCGAGAGCGACCAGTCCGACCTCGAGAAGGCGGAGCTGCTCGCGGAGACGCTCAAGAGCTTCGGCATCGACACGAAGCTGACCGGCATCGCGCACGGCCCGGCGGTCACGCGGTTCGAATTGCAGCCCGCGCCGGGCGTCAAGGTCAGCCGCATCACCTCGCTCTCGGACGACATCGCGCTGAACCTCGCGGCCGAGCGCGTGCGCATCGAGGCGCCGATCCCGGGGAAGGCCGCGGTCGGCGTCGAGATCCCCAACGACAAGGTCGAGACGGTCGCGCTGCGCGACGTGCTCGAGTCGGCGGACGCCCGCAGGCACGCGTCCCGCGTCGCGGTCGGGCTCGGCAAGGACAACTCCGGCCGCTACATCGTCGCCGACATCGCGAAGATGCCGCACGTGCTGATCGCGGGGCAGACCGGCTCCGGAAAGTCGGTGTGCATCAACTCGATCATCGTATCGATCCTCTACCGCGCGACGCCGGACGAGGTGAAGCTGATTCTGATCGACCCGAAGGTCGTCGAGCTATCGGTCTACAACGGAATTCCCCACCTGATCGCGCCGGTCGTGACCGACCCCAAGAAGGCCGCGAGCGCGCTCGACTGGGCGGTCGCCGAGATGGGCGCGCGCTACAAGCGGTTCGCCGAGCGCGGCGTTCGCGACATCCGCGGCTACAACAAGGCGCTCGAGGCCGGCGAAAAGCCGATGTCGCAGATCGTGATCATCATCGACGAATTGGCCGACCTGATGATGGTCGCGCCGGGCGAGGTCGAGGACAGCATCTGCCGGCTCGCGCAATTGGCGCGCGCGGCGGGCATGCACCTCGTCATCGCGACGCAGCGGCCGTCCGTCAACGTCATCACCGGCATCATCAAGGCGAACATCCCGACGCGCATCGCGTTCTCGGTCGCCTCGCAGGTCGACTCGCGCACGATGATCGACCACGGCGGCGCGGAGAAGCTGCTCGGAAACGGCGACATGCTGTTCGTGCCGTCCGGCATCAATAAGCCCATGCGCGTGCAGGGCTCGTGGGTCAGCGACCAGGAGGTCAACGCGGTCACGCAGTACATCAAGGAGCGGCACGAGACGACCTACGACGAGGACGTGGTCGAAAGGCTCAACCAGTCCGTGCTCTCCGACGCCGAAAAGGAAGAGATGAACGAAGAGTACGACCCGCGGCTTCCCGAGGCGGTCGACATCGTGCTCGAGGCCGGGCAGGCGTCGATCTCGATGCTGCAGAGGCGCATGCGCGTCGGCTACGCGCGCGCGGGCAGGCTCATCGACGAGATGGCGCAGCGGGGCATCGTCTCCGAGGCCGACGGCGCGAAGCCGCGCACGGTGCTCATCTCCCGGGATCAGTTTCAACAGATGTTTGAGGAAGAGGACGCATGAAAACAGTGGGCATGGTGTCGCTCGGCTGCGCAAAAAACCGCGTGGACAGCGAAGTACTGCTGGGAATGTTGAAGGAAAAGGGCTACGAATTCGTGAGCGACCCCGCGGACGCGGAGATCATATTCGTCAACACCTGCGGGTTCATCGGCCCCGCGAAGGAGGAGTCGATCGACGCGGTGTTCGAGATGGCGCGGTTCAAGGAGGCTGGAAGGCTCCGGAAGCTGTTCGTCACCGGCTGCCTCGTCGAGCGGTACGCGGACGAACTGTACGCGGAGATGCCGGAGGTCGACGGCTTCATGGGCGTCTCCGACTACGCGCGCATCTTCGAGATGCTCTCCGATTCCGAGCGCGGGGAGCGGCCGAAATACGTGCACGACGGCGAGCGGTTTCTGAACGCGCCGCGGCTTCTGACGACGCCCTCCTACACCGCCTATGTCAAAATTTCGGACGGCTGCGACAACCGCTGCAGCTACTGCGCGATCCCGCTGATCCGCGGCAGATACCGCTCGCGGCCGTTCGGCGACATCGTGCGCGAGTGCCGGACGCTCGCCGGACAGGGCGTAACCGAGCTCGTATTGATCGCGCAGGACACCTCGCGCTACGGGAGCGACTTCCCGGAGCACACATTGCTTCTGCCGGAGCTTTTGAAGGCCGTATCGGACATCGAGGGCGTCCGCTGGGTCAGGGTGCTCTACTGCTACCCGGACACCGCGAACGACCGGCTGCTCGACGCGATCGTCAACACGCCGAAGGTCGCCCCGTACCTCGATCTGCCGATGCAGCACATCGACGACGGGATGCTGAGACGGATGAACCGGCGCGGCTCGGCGGACTGGATCAAGGGCCGCGTGAAGGCCTGCAAAGAGCGCGGCATCACGCTGCGCACGACGATGATCGTCGGCTTCCCCGGCGAGACGGACCGGCAGTTCCGGGCGC
>MWAC01000042.1 GCA_002068815.1 Firmicutes bacterium ADurb.Bin467
ACCTACCTCGATGAACTCGAGCGCAGCCCCGAGGACATCACGGGAACCTGGAAGCGGTTTGTACAGATCGATCCGGAGGACGGCGAAAGGTTCTGGGGGAATTACATCGCCGAGATGAACGCGGACGGCACCTACACCGCGACCGATAAGGACACCGGCGAACTCGCCGAGCGGGGCACCTACACCTACCGGAACGGCATTCTGGCGCTCACGACCGGCGACGGGACGGTCTCCTTCGAGCTGAAATCGAACACCCACTCAGACATCTACCTCGGCGACTTCACGTACAGCTTCGAGGACGGCACGACCGCGAAGGTGCTGGAGATGTGGTCGCGCGACTGACGCGCCGCCGGTTTGACCCCCCCCCGGGAGCATGCGCAAAATGCCGTGCTCCTTTTCTGTCGGATTGGTGGTTCCCTTTTTCAAAAAAGTGTGGTATAATTGTGTCATATGATTTTTGTGAGGGGCGATCAAATGGATATTTTCAAGAAATGCTATACATATACCATTGCAAACGAACTCCGCGAAAAGGGCATCTACCCCTATTTTCACGCGCTGGAGACCCGGCAGGACGTCGAAGTCGTGATGGAGGGCAAGCGCCGCATCATGCTCGGCTCGAACAACTACCTGGGGCTGACGACGAACCCGGAGGTGCTCGAGGCGGGGCTGGACGCGCTCAAACAGTACGGAACCGGCTGCTCCGGCTCGCGCTTTCTGAACGGCACGCTGCGTCTGCACCTGCAGCTCGAGGAGGAACTCGCCGCGTTTCTCAACAAGACCGGCTGCACGACGTTCTCGACCGGCTTCCAGTCGAACCTCGGCATCATCTCGGCGATCGTCGGCCACGGCGACTACGTGATCTGCGACAAGGAGAACCACGCCAGCATCTACGACGGCTGCAAGCTCTCCTACGGGCGGATGCTGACCTATGCCCACTCGAACATGGAGGAGCTCGAGATACAGCTCCAGAAGGTGCCGGAATCCGCGGGCTGCCTGATCGTGACCGACGGCGTGTTCAGCATGGGCGGCGACATCGCGAAGCTCCCGGAGATCGTCCAGCTCGCCAGAAAGTACGGCGCGCGCGTGATGGTCGACGACGCGCACGGCCTCGGCGTTGTAGGCGAGGGCGGGCGCGGGACCGCGAGCCACTTCGGCCTCGAGAGCGAGGTCGACCTGATCATGGGCACGTTCTCGAAGTCGCTCGCGAGCCTCGGCGGATACCTCGTCGCGGACGCGACGGTCGTTGATTTCGTTCGCCACAACTCGCGGCCGTTCATCTTCTCGGCGTCGATGCCCCCGGCGAACGCCGCCGTCGCGCTCGCGGCGCTCCGGTACATCCGCAGCCACCCGGAGATCGTGAAAAGGCTCTCCGAGCTCTCGCAGTACATGCGCGGGAATCTGAAATCGCGCGGCGTGCCGATCATCGAGTCCACGACGCCGATCATCCCGATCTACACCTATACGTTCGAGAACACACTGCTCAAGGCGCGCGCGCTCTACGACGCCGGCGTGTACGTAAACCCCGTGCTGCCGCCCGCGACCGCGCCGGACATGTGCCTTATTCGCACCAGCTATATGGCGACCTTGACCGAGGCGCTGCTTGACGAGGCGGCGGACATCTTCGCGTCCGTGCTCGTGGAGGCGCGCGAATGAAGAAGGTCGCCCTTGTAACCGGCGGCACAAAGGGCATCGGGCTCGCGACCGCGAACGCGCTCAACAAAGCGGGCGTCACGGTCTACATCCTGAGCCGCCGCCCGGCCGACATCCCGGGACTTCACCACATCGTCTGCGACGTGTCCGATGAGAAGCAGGCGCGCGCGTCCGTCGAGGCGGTTTTCGAAAAAGAGGGCAGGCTCGACATACTCATCAATAACGCGAGCCTCGTGATCTCCGGCGCGCTGGAGTTCACCGAAAACGCCGACGCGAAGCGGCTCATGGAGATCAACTTTTACGGCGTCGTCAACACGACGAGGGCCGCGCTGCCGCTGATGCGCGCGCAGGGCGGCGGCCGGATCGTCAACATCGGCTCCGTCGCCGGCTCCATCCCGGTCCCGTTCCACGCGTGGTACTCGGTCTCGAAGGCCGCGCTCGCAGCCTACACGTTTGGCCTTTTCAACGAGGTCAAGCAGATGGGCATCTCGGCGTGCGTCGTCATCCCGGGCGACACGAAGACGAACCCCTTCCGCGAGAAGGTCACCGCGGGGGGCACCGTCTACAACGGCCGCATCGCTCGCTCGGTCGCCAGGATGGAGAAGGACGAAAAGAACGGCATGGACCCGAATTTCGTCGGCCGCTCCATCGCGAAGATCGCGCTGAAGAAGCATGTGAAGCCGACGTACGCGGTCGGGCTTCTCTACAAGGTCTTTTTGATGCTGTGGAGGTTGCTGCCGGTTCGCCTCGCCGGGTATATCGTCGGAAGGATGTATTCGGGGGAATGAATTTGAAGGAGTCGGCGGGGGCCGGCTCCTTTTTCACGTCATTCTTTTCGGCGCGCATTCTCCTTCAAGTTCCTATTGTAGACGGACAGGTGGTTTTCGTTCACGCGCGTCACCAGCGCCGTCAGCCGCACGCCGTTCGAAGGATTCTCCATCGGCGCGACCCTCACCTCGAGGTGCGAGAGCGTCCGGCGCGCGTCGCCGATCCGGACCTCCGCGGCTCCGCACAGCTTCCCGGTCTCGCCCGTGGGCAATTCCACCAGCAGGCCTTCCCTTCCGCTGGGGATAAGCGCGAGGGCGAACCCTGCGCCCAGCACGGGAAACTCCAATGTAAAGCCCGGCGGCCCGTTGCGCTCCCGGTGCAGCGCGCCCGGCAATATCTCGGCCTCCGGGAACAGCACGCGCCAGCCGCCGCCCTCCTGCGTGGAGATGCGCTCGGCGCGCTCGAAGAAGCGGCGGTACACCCACCCCGAGCGGCGCGCGGCGAACAGGCCCGCGTCGGGAATCTCGCAGCACGCCGCGTCGAAGTGCCGCGCGAAAATCGCCACCTCGATCCCCCGGCCCCGCCCTCCGACGGAGCGGAGGTTGATGTCCACGGGATTCGACTGGCGCGGCTTCCAGCCTTCGAGGCGCGGCGGCTCACCCTCGGGCACCGTCTCGATTTCCTCGTCCTCCGGGATTTCCTCGGGCATCGGCCTCTCCCCGACGCTCCACACGACCTCCGCCTCGCTCTCCTCCGGGAACCCGCAGGCGGCGGTTCCGTCGAACCCGAGCGCCTTCGCAAGCTCGTACACGGCGGTCTCCGCGAAGAATGCGTCCTCGCTCGCGTCGACGCCCCGCGCCTGCCTGTCGCGCAGGTTTTCGAGCACATCCCACGCCCTTTGCGTCGGAAATAGCGGCCGCCAGAGCTGCTCTATGTACGGCGGGAGCTCTTCCTCCAACGCATCCGCCAAGCCGAACAGCACGGCGGACTGCCGCCGACCGTCCGTCAGCCGAACCATCGACACGTCGCTATCAAACCCATAGACCGTCAGCGCGGGCGTCCCGCTCAACCGCGCGTACGCGTCCGCGAGCGCGTTCGCCAGCTCCGGCTCCAAGGGATCGACAAGATTCCCGTTCAGCGCATAGAACCGGTCGCCGCCGTTTGCGCGCAGTTCCAGCGCCGCGTCCTCCCCCCCGGCGACCTCCGCGATCGCCTTTTTCAGGTGCCCAATCGTCGCCGCAAGCCGCCCCTTTTTCGGAATCAGCGCGCTCATGAACGTGTTTCCCATTCTTTTCCACCCCTCCTTCGCAAAAAACGAAGCGGCCTCTCGACCGCTTCGCAAATGTGTCCTCTACGCTCCCTCGGACTTCGCCTCCGGCAGCGCCTTCTTCTGCCGCTTGGGCTTCGGCTCCGTGATCTGGCCGCGGATCAGCACCGGCTTTTCGCCGTTCATGACCGCATCCTCGGTGATGATGCACTTCTTGATGCCCTCCATCGACGGGAGCTCATACATCGTGTCGGTCATCACGTTCTCGATGATCGCCCGCAGCCCGCGCGCGCCGCTCTTGCGGCCGAGCGCCTTTTTCGCGATCGCAGTCAGCGCCTCGGGCGTGAACTCGAGCTCGACGTTGTCAAAGCTCAAAAGCTTCGCGTACTGCCTCGCGAGCGCGTTCTTCGGCTCGGTCAAAATCTTGATCAGCGCGTCCTCGTCGAGCTGCGAGAGCGTCACGATAACCGGCAACCTGCCGACGAACTCGGGGATCAGCCCGAATTTCAGCAAATCCTCGGGCCGAAGCTGCGCCATGACCTCGTCGCTGGTTCGCTCGCTCTTTCCGCGAATCTCCGCGCCGAAGCCGAGCACCTTCTTGCCGATGCGGTTTTCGACGATCTTGTCGATGCCGTCGAACGCGCCGCCGCAGATGAACAAGATGTTCGTCGTGTCGATCTGTATGAAGTCCTGGTGCGGGTGCTTGCGGCCTCCCTGCGGCGGAACGCTGGCGACCGTGCCTTCCATGATCTTCAACAGCGCCTGCTGTACGCCCTCGCCGCTGACGTCGCGCGTGATCGACGGGTTCTCGCTCTTGCGGGCGATCTTGTCGATCTCGTCGATATAGATGATGCCGCGCTGCGCGAGCTCGATGTCGTAGTCCGCGTTCTGGATAAGCCTCAGCAGGATGTTCTCGACGTCCTCGCCGACGTACCCGGCCTCGGTCAGGCTCGTCGCGTCGCCGATGGCGAACGGCACGTTCAGAATCTTCGCCAGCGTCTGCGCGAGGTACGTCTTTCCGCACCCGGTCGGGCCGAGCATCACGATGTTCGACTTCTGCAGCTCCACGTCGCTCTTGCGGCCGCCCTGATACTGTATGCGCTTGTAGTGGTTGTATACCGCCACCGACAGCGCCTTTTTCGCGGGCTCCTGCCCGACGACATACTGGTCGAGCACTTCCTTGATCTCCTTGGGGCGCTTGATCTCGAGCTCCCCATGGCTGCCGACCGACTCCACGTCGTCCGAAACGATCTCCTGGCAGAGCAGCAGGCACTCGTTGCAGATATACGCGTTCGGCCCGGCGACCATTTTGCGCACCTGGTCCTGCGTCTTGCCGCAGAACGAGCAGCGCGCCTTGTTGTTGAAGTCATCCTTGCTGTTCGGCATTGCTATCTCCTTGGCGCGATGATTTCATCAATCAGCCCGTAGGCCTTGGATTCCTCGGCGTCGAGGTAGTGGTCGCGCTCCACGTCCCGCTCAATGACTTCCAGCGGCTGGCCGGTATGCTCGGCGAGCAATTTGTTCATCTTACGCTTGATGCGAAGAATCTGCTCCGCCTGAATGGCGATGTCGGTCGCCTGACCGCGCGCGCCGCCGAGCGGCTGGTGAATCATGATCTCGGCGTTCGGGAGCGCCTTGCGCTTGCCCTTCGCGCCGGAGGCCAGCAAAAACGCGCCCATCGACGCGGCCATGCCAACGCACAGCGTCGAGACCTCGCACTTCAGGTAGCGCATGGTGTCATAGATCGCCATGCCCGCCGAAATCGAGCCGCCGGGGCTGTTGATGTAGAGCATGATGTCCTGCTCCGGGTCCTCCATCTCGAGGAACAGCATCTGCGCCACAACGAGATTGGCGGTAACGTCGTCGATTTCGCCGCCCAGGAACACGATGCGGTCCTTCAGAAGGCGCGAGAAGATGTCGTACGACCGCTCGCCGCGGTTCGTCTGTTCGATGACAAAGGGCACAAGGTTCATGGGCACACCTCCCGAAATCGTCGTTGATTTAGTATGTTCGGACTCTTGGACCCTATTCCGCGGACGCATTGTCCTTCAGGAATTTCAGGGTCTTGTTGACGGTCGCGACCTCCTTGAAGTAGCCGAGGTCCCCCTCGGGCATGTCCTTCTTGAAGTCCTCGAGCGTCTTCTTGGCCTGGTCGGCGAAGCGTTGAAGCTCCCTGTCGATCTCCTCGTCGGTCGGCTCGATGCCCTCCGCCTTCGTGACCGCCTCGAGCACGAGCTGCGTCTTTACGCGCTCCTCGGCCTGCTTCTTGTACATCTCGCGCATCTGCTCCATCGTCTGGCCGGAGTACTTGAGGAAGTCCTCCATGCGCATCCCCTGGTACATCATGCGCATCTCCATGTCGCGGAGCATGTTGTCGATCTGCTCCTCGATCATCGCTCCCGGGATGTCGACCTTCGCGTTCTCGGTCACGGCCTCGATCAGCTCGTTTTCAAACGCGGCGTCGGCGCGGTCGGCCGCCTGCTTCTCGAGCTTTTGACGAATCTCTTCTTTATATTCATCAACCGTATTCGCGGTCTCTGAAACATCCTTCACAAACTCGTCGTCGAGCGCGGGCATCTCCTTTTCGCGCAGCGCGTTCAGCTTCACCTTGAACACCGCGGGCTTTCCGGCGAGCTGTTCGGACTGGTACCCCTCGGGGAAGGTCACCTCGATGTCCCTCTCCTCGCCGATCGCCATGCCGACGACTTGCTCCTCGAAGCCCGGGATGAACGAGCCGGAGCCGAGCGTCAAATCGTGCTTCGCGGCGGCGCCGCCGTCGAACGGCTCGCCGTTGACGAAGCCCTCGTAGTCGATGTTCGCCTGGTCGTCGAGCGACGCCGGGCGGTCGGTCACCTCGATAAAGCGGGCGGCGCGGTCGCGCGCGCGCTCGATCTCGGCCATCACGTCGTCGTCGGTCACCTCGTCGACGGTCCTTGCGATGCCGAGGTTCCTGTATTCGCCGAGCTCGACGTCCGGGCGCACGAACACCTCGACGGTGAACTTCAATTCCTTGCCCTTCTCGATCTGCTCGACCTCGAGCTCCGGACGATCGACCGGCTTCACATCGTGCTCCGCAAGCGCCGCGCGATAGAGCTCCGGGAAGATGATGTCGAACGCGTCCTCGTAGAACACGCCCGCGCCGTAGAAGTTCTCGATGATCTTCATCGGGGCCTTGCCGCGGCGAAAGCCCGGGATGTTGAACTTCTTGGCGTTCTTCGCGTAGGCCTTGCGGATGCCCTCGTCGAACTGTTCGCTATGGACGACAAAGCCGAGCTTGACCTTGTTGGACGAGAGCTTTTCAAAAGTGGTAGCCATGATCCATCCTCCTGTTAGACGCAACTTTCCATATCGCCAAGGGTATAGTCTATCATATCCGCCCGACGTTTGCAACACGATTCGGTAAATTCGCGCCCAAACGCGCCATAAGCAGGGTTAGTTTTCCGTAAAAGCAGCCCGGCGGCACACACCGCCGGGCACTCAAGCCCTTTACTGCTGCTCGGTCAGGCCGACGTCGCCCTCCTCGAGCTTTCCGAACAGCGCGATGCGAACGCGGTCGTTGTCGTCGACGACGCAGCCTATGTAGATCGGTTCGTCGCGGTTGTTCGTGAACTTCAGGTCCTTGTACCCCCAGTCGACCGTCGCGTCGAGGCCGGTCTTGATGTACCAGACTCTGCGCCCGTGCTCGTGGCGCTCGTCGATCTGCAACTTCGCGCCGAGCGCGGCGGCGTGGAGCGTCGAGGAGACCTGGCAGATGCCGCCGCCGTACTCCATGATGTCCTGCATGCCGTAGTACGCCTTCGCCTTGCGGTAGCCGGCGTCCTTCGTCCGGGGGCCGACGACCTCGTTGAACGAGAACATCTCGCCCGGGTCGAGCCTGGTTCCGTTGATCGTCGCCATCGCGGTCTTGATGTTGTGAAGCCGCGCGGTCGACGAGGACGACGCGTCCGTGATCATATAGGAGATGATGCCGTACTGGGCGGTCGGCTCGGGCGGCGCGACCTCCTC
>MWAC01000043.1 GCA_002068815.1 Firmicutes bacterium ADurb.Bin467
AATATCGTCGACGGCAGCCGCGCGATGATCCCGCTCGCGGGCCCGGCGAACAAGCAGGGCCGCATCGCGGCGGACAACATGGCCGGCGGCGACAGCGCGTACGCGGGCTCGCTCGGGACGTCGGTGTTGAAGCTGTTCGACCTGACCGCGGCGTCGGCCGGGCTCAGCGAAAAGGCGCTCGTAAAATCCGGAAAGGTCCGCGGCGAGCACTTCGACAGCGTGACGATCGTGCAGAACGACCATGCGGGCTACTACCCCGGCGCGGTGCCGATGACGATCAAGCTGCTGTTCGGGAAGCCCGACGGCCGCGTGCTCGGCGCGCAGATCGTCGGCAGGAACGGCGTCGACAAGCGCATCGACGTGCTCGCGACGGTCATCCGCCTGGGCGGCACGGTCAAAACGCTGACCGAGCTCGAGCTCGCCTACGCGCCGCCCTATTCCTCGGCGAAGGACCCGGTCAACATGGCGGGCTTCGTCGCCGAGAACGCGCTTCGGGGCCGCGCGGTTTTTAGCCGGTGGGACGCGATAGAGACCACGCCCGAGGCAGTTGTGCTCGACGTGCGCGAGGACGTCGAGCGCGAGGCGTGGCGGCTCCCGCGTTCCAAGGACATACCGCTCGGACAGCTCCGCAACCGCCTCGGCGAGCTGAACCGCAACGCGCCGGTGATCGTACTGTGCGCCGCGGGCGTGCGCGCGTACAACGCCGCGCGGATTCTGATGCAGAACGGGTTTAAGGGCGTGTCGATCTACCCCGGCGGCGCGATGCACTACCGCTCGACGCACTATCTGGACGAAATCGACGCGATCGAGCACGGGCGCATCGCCGACAGCGGGGACGTCGAGGAGGCCGAGCCGGTGCTCTCGCTGCGCGTCGACTGCCGCGGCATGCAGTGCCCGGGGCCGCTGATGCGCGTGTTCGAGGAGCTCGAAAAATTGAAGGACGGCGACGTCGTCGAGGTGTCCGCGTCCGACCCGGGGTTTCAGCGCGACATCGAGGCGTGGACGCGGCGCACCGGAAACGGGCTGCTGTCCGTCCGGCGCGAGGGGCCGGACACGGTCGCGCTGCTGCGCAAGGGAAACCGGGAGGCCGCGGTTCAAGCGCCGGAGGGCGAGCGCGGCAAGACGATCATCGTGTTCAGCGGCGACCTCGACCGCGTGCTGGCCTCGCTGATCATCGCGAACGGCGCGGCGGCGATGGGCAGGAAGGTCACGATGTTCTTCACCTTCTGGGGCCTGAACGCGCTCCGCAAGCCCGAGGGGGCCCGCGTCAAAAAGGGCCTGATCGACCGCATGTTCGGCGCGATGATGCCCAAGGGCGTCGGGCGCATGAAGCTCTCGAAGATGCACATGCTAGGCATGGGAACCTCTATGATGAAGCATGTGATGCGGAAAAAGAACGTCTTCTCCGTCGGAGAGATGCTCCAAAAGGCGCGCGCGGCCGGGGTGCGGCTCGTCGCCTGCACGATGAGCATGGACGTGATGGGCATTCAGCGCGAGGAACTGCTGGACGGAATTGAGTACGCCGGCGTCGGGAGCTACTTAGGCGACGCGGAGGAGGCGGACCTCAACCTGTTCGTCTAGGTTGACACGGGGGCATGCGCCTGCTATCATAGAAGGGAACGATCGAAGAAAAGAGGGGATGCGCATGCCGCGACCCGTCTCCGAGATTTTCCCGGTCTGGGACACGCTGGCCCCCGACGAGCGCGCGTACCTCACGCAGTCCGCGGTCTACCGCACCGTTCCGAAGGGCAGGATACTGCAGCAGGGCAAGGAGTGCGTCGGGCTCTTTCTGATCGAGTCGGGCCAGCTCCGCGGCTTCCTCCTGTCCGCCGAGGGCAAGGAGGTCACGCTGTTTCGGCTGCTGGACGGGGACATCTGCCTGTTCTCGTCGTCCTGCGTCGTGCGCGAACTGCAGTTCGACGTGACGATCGAGAGCGAGAAGGAGACAAACCTCTGGATGATCCCGTTTTCGGCGTACGACCGGCTGATGAAGTCGTCGCTCGCGGTCGCGAACTACACGACGAAGCTGATGGCCACGCGCTTTTCCGAGGTGATGTGGGTCATGGAGCAGATCGTGTTTAAGAGCATCGACGCGCGGCTGGCCGCGTTCCTCTTGGAGGAGAGCGCGCTCGAGGAGAGCGACGGCCTCTCAATCACGCACGAGAAGATCGCCCGGCATATGGGCACCGCGCGCGAGGTCGTCACGCGCATGCTCAAGTATTTCTCGAGCGAGGGGCTCGTGCGGCTCTCGCGGGGCGGCATCGCGATCGTCGACCGGAAGGGATTGGAGAACCTCGCGAAACAGTAAACCGACGGGCGAAAACCCGCCGGTTTTTTTGTTTTTGGGAATATCACCGGTTGAGCCGGACGATCTCGGAGGCCGTCACCTGCGGCGGCATCGAGTACGCCATCCGGCCGTCGTGGAACGCGCGGACGAAGTCGCCGACCGCGAGCCCCTCCGGAGCCGCGCCGGGCGCGAAGTTCACCCGGATCGCCTTTTCGCCCTCGCCGACGATCAGGAAATCGCTGCCGATCCCGGCCACCTCGCCCTCGACCGTATATCCCACCACGACGAGCCCCGCGCCGACCTGCGGCGGCAGCGAGAGCGCCATGATTCCGTTGAAATACACCCGGATGTCCTGTCCGGGCTCGGCCCCGCCGTCCCAATTCTCCGGCAGCCGCACGTAGACCTGCCCGTGCTCCTTCGTATCGATCAACAGCGCGTTGTCGCGCGCGTAGACCTCGGCGACCGCGCCCGCGAGGAGGTGCGAGCGGACTGTGACCGCCATCACCTGCGGCGGCATCGAGCGCGTCATCTGCCCGTCGTAGTCAATGTACACATACGCTCCCGGATGGAGCTCGAAGTCGACGTCCCAGACCGTGTTCTCGTCGGTCAGCACGGCGACGTCGCCGAACTCGGCCGTCTCGACGAGCAGCCGCCCTTCCTCGACGTTTGCGACGACGCCCTCCAGCGAAAAGCTCCCGGGCGCGACTTCCGCGTGCGACGCAACGGCCGCAAGCAGCAAAAATGCGATCAACAATGCGAGTTTCTTCACGGTTTTCGCCTCCGTTTCTGTGTTTTCCCCTATGAGACGAACACACTTGCCCGCCGGTTCCGGTGTTTTCCGGCGCGCGCGGCAATCCTTAGGAACCCTTGACGCCTCTCCCGCGAAATTCTGCGCATATATTCAAAAAACCGATGAACCGCACGACAAATCGGACAATTTTGCCGCGTTTCTTGACAGCGGGGCGGCCGGGTGCTATAGTATGTTTATTAAGGAAGGCTTAGGAATGAGGGGAGGCGCGGTCCCGTGATGGTCGGAAAGCCGGAGATACTCGGCGAGATGAACAAGAAGCTGATCCTCGACCACCTGCGCAAGTGCGGGCCGCAGTCGCGCGCCGACCTGAGCCGCAACCTCGGCATGAGCTTTCCGACGGTCTCGACGAACGTCGAGGCGCTCTTGGAAAACGAGCTGATCGCCGTCATCGACGCGCCGGACGCCGCCGACTTTGCCGCGGGCCGGAGGCCGATCCTCTTCGGCTACAACGCCGACTGGGGCTACGTCGTCTCGATGGACATGGGCCGCTCGCGCATCCGGATGATGGTGCTGAACGTCGCCGGCGACGTCGTTAAGACGGTCGGCTTCAAGCTGAAGTCGTCAAACGGCCTCGACATGTTGGAGGAGATCGACCGGGCGTTCCTCTCGCTGCTCTCGGACGCCTCGGTGCCCCTCGAAAAGGTGCGCTTCGTCAGCATCGGCATGCCCGGCATACTCGACCCGAACACGAACCGGCTCGAGCTCGCGCCGTTTCTGAACGAGGCATTGCGCGCAAACCGCATCGACCAGCACCTCGAGCGCAAGTACGGCCTGCGAACGACGACCGAAAACAGCGTGAACCTCGCCGCGATCGCCGAGAAGTGGCAGGGCGCGGGCGTCGAGTATTCCGACATCGTCTACGTCGATCTCGCCGTCGGCATCGGCAGCGCGCTGATCCTGGGCGGCGAGCTCGTGACCGGGCACAACGGCGCCGCGGGCGAGATCGGCTACATGCTGCCGGGCATCGCGTTTCGGCGCAAGGTCTACGACGAGGAGGGGGTCTTGGAAAAAATCCTGTCCGCGTCCGAGATCGAGCGGCGGATGGTCATGCAGTCGCAGCACCCCGGCGCGAACACGCGCGACCTGTTCGAGGGCGAGGGCGCGCAGTTCTGGGAGCCGTACCTCGAGGACATCCGCAGCTACCTCGCGATGACGCTCGTGAACCTCGTCGCCGTGCTGAACCCCGAGCTCGTGATCGTGGGCGGCGGGCTCGGAAAGGCGCTGCTCCGGCACGACCGCGCGTACTTCACCGAGTTTCTGCGCGCGCACGTGCCCTACGTCCCGAAGCTCGTCGAGCCGCTGCTCGACGAAAACGCGGCGCTTCTCGGGGCGGCGGCGTACGCGCTCCGGCTCATACACGACGAGCAGACCCTGACCCGCTGAAATTCGCCGGCCCGACCGGTGGATATAGAAAAAGGAGAAGGAGAACAACGATGAAAAAGACTCTTGCACTTCTGATGGTCCTCCTGCTGGCGGTGGGTGCCGCGGCGGTCGCGGAGACCGGCCGGGTCGGCATCGCGATGCCCACGCGGTCCAGCGAACGCTGGATTCACGACGGCGACAACCTGAAGGCCGGCCTCGAGGCGCTGGGCTACAAGTGCGACCTGCAGTACGCCGAGGACGACGTTGACGCGCAGATCGCGCAGGTCGAGAACATGCTGACGAAGGGCGTCGACGCGCTCATCATCGCCTCGATCGACGGATCGACCCTCACGAACGTGCTCAAGCACGCGAAGGAGCTGGGCGTCATCGTCGTCGCGTACGACCGCCTGCTCGTGAACACACCGGACGTCGACTACTTCGCGACGTTCGACTCGATCGCGATCGGCGAACTGCAGGCGACATCGCTCCTGACGGGCCTCGGCGTGCTCGACGGCGCGAAGGGTCCGTTCAACATCGAGCTGTTCGCGGGCTCGCTCGACGACAGCAACACGCCTCTCTACTTCGACGGCGCGATGAACATCCTGAAGCCCTACATCGACTCGGGCGTGCTCGTGATCCCGTCCGGCCAGACCGAGCTCAGCCAGTGCGCGACCGAGGGCTGGGACGCGCTCAAGGCGCAGGCGCGCATGGACAACCTGATCTCCGCGAACTACTCGGGCGGCGAAATCTGCCACGGCGTGCTCTCGCCCTACGACGGGCTGTCGATCGGCATCCTCTCGGCGGCGAAGGCCGTGGGCTACGGAACCGGCGATTTGCCGCTGCCCGTCGTCACCGGGCAGGACTGCGAGGTCACCTCGATCAAGTCGATGATCGCGGGCGAGCAGTATTCCTCGATCTTCAACAACACGGCGTCGCTCGCGAAGGTCGCCGTCCAGCTCACGACGCAGGCGCTCTC
>MWAC01000044.1 GCA_002068815.1 Firmicutes bacterium ADurb.Bin467
GCCCGCGCCGTCGACCGCCGAGAGCACGCGCTCGAGCCGCGCCTCGAGCTCCGTCGGCTGCGCGGAGTTCGGCGCCGCCTCGCGGTTTGTCGAGAGGAACAGAAGCGCGAACACGCACACCGCGACCAGGAGCAGCAGCCATTCGAGCCTGCGCGCTCCGTGGATTTTCTCCTTGAGGCCCTTCCACGCGCCCGTCATGCGATGAGCGCGGCCGCCGCCCGCGCGATCAAAAGCGTCGCCGAAAGCCCGAACAGAAACCGGACGCCCTTTTTCTTCGTCCCCTCCGGAAGCAACAGCTCCAGCGCCGCCGACAGCGCGCAGATTGCCGTGAGCCGAACCACCGCTTCCGTTAGCCGCTCCATCCACACCACCTACCTCACCACGCCCTGCCCGGCGGTCAGCACACCGCCCAGCAACAGCGTCAGAATGACCGCGCCGGACACGCACACGACGAGCAGCATGCCCGCGACGCCGGAAAACTTGTCCGAGAGCTCGATCAGCGCGTCCTCGGCGACGGGCTCGAGCATCGCCGACACGAGCTTCAGCGCGATAAGCGCCGCGACGAGCGCCATCAGCGGCCGCGCGCAGATCGAGAGGAGCACCATGATCCCCGTCACGCCGGCCGCGTTCTTGACCAACAGCACGCTCGAGACGAGCGCGTCCATGGTGTTCGCGACCTCGCCGCCGATGATGGGCAGCAGGTTGTCGACCGCGTAGCGCGCGGTGCGAACCGCCGCGGAGTCGTAGCCGGAGCCGAGCAGCGCCTTGACCGCCGAGAGCCCGAGAAAGCCCGTCATCAGGACGCCGGTCGTCCAGTTGACCACGGCTTTGACGAGGTCAAACAGCCGGTCGAGCTTCAGCTTCGGGCTCAGATTCCCCGCGACCGCGAGCGCCGAGGCGATCGCGCAGAGCTTCAGCCCGACGCCCGCGAGCAGCGCCGAAAACGCGTTGCCCGCGAGCGCCGACAGCGGCGTCACGAGCGCCGCCGACGCGGTCGCACCGGAGAGCGACAGAAGCGTCGCCATCACCGGGAACACCGCGTCCGACAGCGACGCGATCCTCTGCGTCAGCGCCTGCGCGTCCGCGATCAGCCGCACAAACCACGTCGTCAGCTTCGCGGCGCACACGAGGTACGCGATCTGCGAGACGACCGCCGTGCCGCGCCCGTCGCCCGCGAGCTGCCTGGCGAGCGCGCTCAGAAGCGCCGGCGCGAGCAGCCCCATGACCATGCCCGCCGCGTTCGCGAGCTCCGAGAGCAAGGTGTCCTTCGCCTTCTCGAGCAGTTGGTCGATGTCCCATATGTCCTCGCCGGACGCGATCGAGAGCACCATTTCGCGCACGTCCACGTCCGTGCCCTCGGCGGCCTCCTCGAGCTTGGAGAGGTCGATCGCGTCGACGACGCCGACAATGTCGACGTTCTCCTCGGCAAGCGCCGGGGCCGCGAGCAGCAGAATCAGCAGCGCCGCCGCGGCGGCGAAAATGCGCCCCGTCATGCGAGCGCCTTCGTGACCAGCGAAAACAGGTCGGCGATCAGGGGTGCCGCCATCGCGAACAGCGTCACGCGCACCGCGAGCTCGATCCGCCCCGCGAGCGCCTTCTCGCCGGCGTCCTCGCAGATCTGCGACGCGAACTCCGCGATCAACGACACCCCCGCCGCGCGCAGGATCAGCGCGGGGCCTCCGTCCATGCCGGCCGCGTTCGCGAAGCCCGCGACGGACTCCGCGGCGTCCTTGAGCCCCGGCACGAGCATCACGAACACCGCCGCGCCCGCCGCGAGCGCGACGCCCGCCGCGAGCTCCGGGCGCTGCGAGCGCATCGTCGCCGAGGCGAGCGCCGCCGCGACCAGCAAAAGCACGATTCTGACCGCGTCCATCAGTTCAGCTGAAACACGGCGCGCACGCTGTCGAAGAAGCCCGCGAGCATATTGACGACCATCAGAAGCACCACGACGAGCCCGGAGAGCGTCGCGAGCATCGCCACGTCCTCGCGCCCCGCGCGCGTGAGCACCTGCGAGATCACCGCGGTCAATATGCCGATCGCCGCGATCTTGAATACGAAATCGATGTCCATACGGCCCTCCATTTTCCCCGTCAGACGAACGCGATCGCGAGCATCAGCCCGCAGAGCAGCCCGAGCGTCGTGTACAGCTTCCCCTTTTCCGCGCCGCTCTTCGCGGCCTCGCTCTCGAGCCTGCCGACCTCGCGCAGTGCCGAGGAGAACAGCACCTCCTGCTCCGCGCGCGAGGTCATGCCCAGCCCGTCGAACAGCTGCGCGAGCGCGTTCAGGTCGTCCGCCGTCAGGCAGTCGAGCATCGCCCCGCGCTTTGTCAGCTGCGCGGCCGCCTTCTTCCACGCCGAGGCCGCGCCCTCCCCGCCCGCGAGCAGCGAGCCCGCGAGCTTGAACGGCTCGAAGCCCGATTTTTCGAGCGCGGCGTGCAGCGGCAGCAGGCGCTCCAGCATCTGAATCCGCAGAAGCTGCATCGCGTCCATCGCCTGCCGAAGCGCCGCCGCGCGCCGCAAACACCCCTGCGCGATGCTCCTGCCGATCAGCGCCGAGCCGATCGCCGCCAGGACCACGAGCGCGATTCTCATGCGCTTCCCCCCAGTTCCCGTATTTCCGCGAGGCGCCCGAGCCCGCCGTCGATCAGCGCGACGAGGTCAAACGCCCCGCATCGGATCATCTCCCGGAGCGCCGGCCGCCTCTCGGCCTCGCGGACGCTCGAGGCGTGCGCGCTC
>MWAC01000045.1 GCA_002068815.1 Firmicutes bacterium ADurb.Bin467
GGCCGGGCGCTTCGGCGCAGGCCGTCGACCGTCCGGGCGCAGCTGACGCGCGCGCGGCGGAGGCTGAAGGACATCATCGAGGGGGGGAGCGCGGATGTTTAGGGACGAATACGCGAAGTGGGTCGAGCGCGCGCCGCTTCCGCCGGGGTTCGCGGAGAGGCTCGCGCGGGTGGCCGTCGAAAAGCGCCGCGCGGCGCAGGCCGCCCGGCCGCGGAGGGCGGCGCTCGCGCTGGCGGCGATCCTTCTCGCGCTGCTGCTCGCGGGGGCGGCGCTCGCCGCGGCGAAGCTCGGCATGCTCGGGAAGATATTCGAGGAGCGCGGCGCGGACGAGGAGGCCGCCGCGCGCGTGCAGGAGCTGGGCGTTGAGGGCGGCGGGGAAATCCTCCGCGCCGCGTTCGGGGACGCGATCTGGGAGGGAAACGACCTGTACGTGTCGTTCACGGCCTCGGTTCCGGACGACGGGAACACGTATCTGCTGGCGCTTATGCCGCCGGCGCGGGGCGGGAAGATGGTGGACTTCGCGACGGGGATGTACCTGTACTACGACATACCGATCGCGTTCGCGCTGGGCGGGGACGGGCCGACGGAGCTTTCGCAGCTGATGCACCTCGTCCCCGGCGACGCGGACGGGTCGAAGCCGTTCGAGCTCGCGATGGACGTGGTGCTGCTGCGCGCGTACAAGGAGGTCGTGGGCATTCCCCACATGGAGTTCTACGCGCAGATGACCGAGGAAGCCTCCTCCGCGATCGGAGACGAGTCGAGCTCCGAGGTGGTGCAGCCCGAGGCCGACGACAGGCTGTACTACGCCAAGTCGGACGAAGACACCGATCGCTCGATCGATCTGCGCCACCGCCGGGACGTGTTCGATTACATCGAGCGCAAGAAGGCCGAGTTCCGCGAGGAGAACCCGCCGAGGCTGAAGCCCGTCGACCCGTCGCTCTACTTCGGTCCCGAGTACGAGGAGGTCCGGTACGACGACTTCCTGATCGGAGCGGAGATGCTCGAGGAGCTGGGCATCGGCGAAAAGGTCGACGCGGCGGAGCTGAAGGCGACGGTCTATCCGAGCGCCGGCGCGAGGAAGGTCGCGGAGCAGAGGGCGATCGAGGGGAACGGATTTACCGCGAAAATCGCCTCGTTCGAGATGACGCACCTGGGAATCCAATATGCCGTGGAAATCTACCCGGACGGCGGCGCGTTCGCGGCGTTTGAGGAGCTGGTGCCGGCGCAGGTCGACAAACTGCCGCCGTTCGCCGCCGACATGAGCTGGTGGGGCTCGATCGGGGAATGCCTCGGCGAGGACGGCGCGCGGGGCACGGAATACGAATACGACTTCCGGGGAATCCTCCCGACGATCCCGGAGAAGATACGGCTCGTTCCGGTGCGGTGCGCGGGAGAGGGCCGGCCGCCCGAATACCTGACGGAGTACGCGCTCGAGCTGACGCTCGTCGACGGCTGAACCGAACGATTTTGAGGAAGCATGCGGGGTCGGACGCGTTCGATCCCGCATGTTTTTCGCGTTTCTTGCATATTTGTTAGGTTTGTGCTATACTGGTGTACGGGACAATCATGGAACCCCGGTTTTTTCCCAGTATGCGCGGGAGGGATTTGCGGAAGTTTTCACAAAAGCCTATGGAGTCGCGTGATCGGGGAATGCCGCGGGACGTCCGCGCGCCGCGCACGCGACTTTTTGCGCGTCTGCGCATGCCCGACGATCGAAAGGAGGCAGACCGCATGGAACGCTTGGCGACGAGGGTCGGAATCGGATTCGCGACGGGGAGGAAGAGCTTTCAGAACGTGCTCCGCTCCTACGTGTTTCACCTGGAGGAGTCGAAGTTTCCGCTGGAGAGCGGCGTGAGCCTGAACCTGTTTGTGGCGTTCGACCCGGCGTATTCCGGAACAAAACGGGAAGACTACGAGGAGATCGAGCCGCGCGTCCGGCGCTGGTTCGACGAGGTGTTCTTCTTCTCGCCCGAGGACGTCAAGAGGGAGGCGGAGAAGCTCGCAGGGCTCGGAATCGTCCCGGCCGGGGAGGCGCGGCTGTGCTTCGGAAACGGCTACGCCGCGCAGCGCAACATCGTGCTCTACCAGGCGCTCAGGCAGAAGATGGACTACCTGATCTTCTTCGACGACGACGAATATCCGATGGCGGTCACGAACTCCGACACGTCCGGCGTCGCGCTCTGGAGCGGCCAGCGCGTGATCGAGACGCACGTGAAGTACCTGCAGTTTTCCGACGTCACGAACGGCTACCACTGCGGCTACCTGTCGCCGCTGCCGTCTTTGGAGCTCGACGGCATACTCGACGAGCGCGCGTTTCGGAAGTTCGTCGAGGCGATGTCCAGCGACGTGCTCAAGTGGGAGGACGTCAAGGAGGTCATGCAGAACGGCGGCGTGACCTACGCGGACAAGACGGTCATCACGCAGTCTGCCCCGCAATTGGTCGAGGCGGTCAACGGCGCGAAGTTCATCACCGGCGGCAACCTCGGGTTCAACCTGACGAACCCCCAGAAGGTCGCGCCGTTCTACAACCCGCCCGGCGCGCGCGGCGAGGACAGCTTTCTGGGAACCTGCCTGGGCGATCACACGGTCAAGCGGATTCCCGCGTACACGTTCCACGACGGCTTCGCGCTCTACAGCAACCTGCTTCGGGGCGTGCTGCCGACGAACCTCAAGGGCATATCGCTCTACGATTCGCGCGAGGTCATCGGCCGGTTCCACCGCGCGTGCATCGGCTGGGTGCGCTATAAGCCGCTGTACATGCGCATCACGCACCCGGACACCTACCGGGAAATCCTCGAGGACGCCCGGAACGCGCTGCGCGAGAACATCCCCTCCGTCTGCGCGTACTTCAACGACCGCGCGTTTTACGACATCTTGACCGAGTTCGAGAGGTATACGGCGGATGCCGAGGCGCACCTCCGGGAGTTTCGGCGCGCGCGCGAGATCTGGGAGGCGATGAAGGCGGCGCTTTAATGCCGATCCGGAATATCAATTCCCCGTCGCGCCGGGTCTTTTCGCGCAGAACTTTGTCGCTCTCCGCTCAACGCAGTCCCCCTGCTACGCCTCGCTCCGGCTCCCGGTTCTGCATCGAAAATCCCTCGGCCCTTTGGAGAAATTAATATTCCTCCTTGGTATAAGAGGAAGTTTTACAATTCGAAGCAGGATTGTAAACCTTCATAACGCCAATTCCCTTGACTTTGCGGGCGGCATTCCTTATAATCTGCATATGGGTTTTTATACATCCTATGGATTCGATTAAAGGAGGTTCTTCCACTTGAGCATCAAGATGACCGTAGACGGCAACACCGCCGTCAGCCACGTCGCGTACGCGTTCAGCGACGTGGCCGCAATCTATCCCATCACCCCGTCCTCCCCGATGGCGGAGGTCGCGGACGAATGGGCCGCGGCGGGCCGCAAGAATCTGTTCGGGCAGTTCGTGCGGGTCGCGGAGATGCAGTCTGAAGCGGGCGCGGCGGGCGCCGTGCATGGCTCTCTGGCCGCCGGCGCGCTGACCACGACGTTCACCGCGTCGCAGGGTCTGCTTTTGATGATCCCCAACATGTACAAGATTTCCGGCGAGCTGCTGCCGTGCGTGTTCCACGTGTCGGCCCGCGCGCTCGCGTATCACGCGCTTTCAATCTTCGGGGATCACTCCGACGTCATGGCCTGCCGTCAGACGGGATTTGCGATGCTCGCGTCGAACTCCGTGCAGGAGGCGATGGACATGGCGCTCGTCGCGCACCTCGCGACGCTCGAGTCCTCCGTTCCGTTTTTGCACTTCTTCGACGGCTTCCGCACCAGCCACGAGGTGCAGAAGATCGACGGCGTCGAGTACGAGGAGCTCGCCAAGCTCGTCAACTGGGACAAGGTCAAGGCGTTCCGCGGCCGCGCGCTGAACCCGGAGCACCCGCATCAGCAGGGCACCGCGCAGAACCCGGACATCTACTTCCAGGGCCGCGAGGCCGGGAACAACTACTACGCCGCGACCCCCGAGATCGTCGAGAAGGTCATGGAAAAGGTAGGCGAGCTCACCGGCCGCAAATACAGGCTGTTCGACTACGTCGGCGCCCCCGACGCCGACCGCGTGATCATCGCGATGGGCTCGAGCTGCGAAGCGATCGAGGAGACCGTCAACTACCTGAACGCGCGCGGCGAGAAGGTCGGCCTCATCAAGGCGCACCTGTACCGCCCGTTTTCGATCAGGCACTTCCTCGAGGCGATTCCCTCCACGTGCAAGACGCTCACCGCGCTCGACCGCACGAAGGAGTCCGGGTCGCTGGGCGAGCCCATGTACCTCGACATCTGCTCGGCGCTGCGCGAGGCGGGCCGCAACGATATCGAAGTTCTCGGCGGCCGCTACGGCCTGGGCTCGAAGGAATTCAACCCGACGATGGTCAAGGCCGTGTTCGACAACATGGCGGGAGAGGCGAAGAACCACTTCACCGTCGGCATCGTCGACGACGTCAGCGGAACCTCGCTGCCGCTGGGCGAAAAGATCGACGCCAGCCCCGAGGGCCTCGTGTCCTGCATGTTCTACGGGCTCGGCTCCGACGGCACCGTCGGCGCGAACAAGAACTCGATCAAGATCATCGGCGACCACACCGACATGTACGCGCAGGCGTATTTCTCGTACGATTCGAAGAAGTCCGGCGGCATCACGGTGTCGCACCTGCGCTTCGGCAAGAGCCCGATCAAGTCGACCTATCTGATCGACTCGGCGGACTTCATCGCCTGCCACAACCCGGCCTACGTCACGCGCTACGACATGCTCTCCGCGCTCAAGGACGGCGGCGTGTTCCTGCTCAACAGCCCGTGGAACGCCTCCGAGATGGAGGAGCAGCTTCCGGCCGGGATGAAGCGCGCGCTCGCGAAGAAGAAGGCGCGCTTCTATTCCGTCGACGCGATCAAGCTCGCGCACGAGGTCGGCATGGGCGGCCGCATCAACACGATCATGCAGGCGGCGTTCTTCAAGCTCGCGCGCGTCATCCCCTACGACCAGGCCGACGAGTACATGAAGTCGTACGCGAAGAAGGCCTACGGCAAGAAGGGCGACGCGGTCGTCAAGCAGAACTGGGACGCGATCGACATCGCGATCTCTGGCCTCGTCGAGATTCCCGTGCCCGCCGCCTGGGCGAGCGCCACGACCGGCGCCGACCCCGTGAAGGTGGACGCGACCGAGTACTTCGACCAGGTCATCCAGCCGGTGCTCGCGCAGGAGGGCGACAAGCTGCCCGTCTCCGCGTTCGACCCGGCGGGCCGCGTGCCGACCGGAACGACGAAGTACGAGAAGCGCGGCATCGCCGTCAACGTGCCCGAGTGGCAGATCGACAACTGCATACAGTGCAACAACTGCGCGCTCGTCTGCCCGCACGCGGTCATCCGCCCGTACCTCGTCCCGGACGCCGACATGGCGGCCGTGCCGGAGGCGTTTAAGATGAAGCCCGCGATCGGCCCGCGCTTCAAGGGCCACCAGTACCGCATCCAGGTCAGCCCGTACGACTGCACCGGCTGCGGCAACTGCGCGCAGGTCTGCCCGGCGAAGGAGAAGGCGCTGATCATGAAGCCTCTCGAGAGCCAGAAGGACGAGTCCGCGAACTGGGAGTTCGCGCAGAAGCTGCCGGAATTCCAGGGCGAATTGAACGTCAAGACCGTCAAGGAGAGCCAGTTCAAAAAGCCCCTGTTCGAGTTCTCCGGCGCGTGCGCCGGCTGCGGCGAGACGCCGTATGTGAAGCTCGTGACGCAGCTCTTCGGCGACCGCATGGTCGTCGCGAACGCGACCGGCTGCTCGTCGATCTACGGCGGCTCCGCGCCGACCTGCCCGTACACCGTCAACGACCAGGGCCACGGCCCCGCGTGGGCGAACAGCCTGTTCGAGGACAACGCCGAGTTCGGCTACGGCATGAACCTCGCCTACACGCAGAGGAGATTGAAGCTCGCCGAGACCGTCAAGGCGCTTGCCGGGAAGTTCGCCGAGTGGCCGGAGGGCAAGGCCGCCTGCGACGAGTGGCTCGAGGGCATGAACGACGCCGACAAGTCGAAGGCCGCCGCGAAGAAATTGATCGAGAGCTGCAAATCCTGCAAGGACTGCGGCTGCGACGCGGACCCGCTGTGCAAGGCGGTGCTCGCGGAGAAGGACCTGCTCATCAAGAAGTCGGTCTGGATCATCGGCGGCGACGGCTGGGCGGCGACGCCGACCGGCTCGGTCGCGAAGTTCGCGGCCGCCGGCAAGCGCACGCGCAAGAAGGACCTGGGCATGATGGCGATGTCCTACGGCTATGTGTACGTCGCGCAGGTCGCGATGGGCGCGGACATGAACCAGCTGATGAAGGCCGTGACCGAGGCCGAGGCGTACAAGGGGCCGTCGCTGATCATCGCGTACTCGCCCTGCATCAACCACGGCATCAACATGTCAGGCACGCAGCTCGAAGCCAAGCGCGCCGTCGCCGCGGGCTACTGGCCGCTGTACCGGTTCAACCCCGACTCCGAGAACCCGCTGACCGTCGACTCGAAGGAGCCGACCGAGAGCTACCAGGAGTTCATCAAGAGCGAGAACCGCTACGCGACGCTGCTCAGGCAGTTCCCGGACATCGCGCCGAAGCTCTTCGCGGAGGCCGAGGACGCGGCCCGGCACAGGCTCGAGACCTACAAGAAGATGGCGGCGAAGTAATCGGAACGACGAATTTGCCGCTCCCGCCTCGGGAGCGGCTTTTTCGCCCGGGCACAAAGTTATCATCAAAATATCATCGGATTCACAAAGGACTCTAAGAATGCGGCCGTACAATGTCCCGAGGGGAAATTGCGGTCGCGGGGGGAGAATGTGCATGGGCAAGGCGCTGCTTCTGGCTGTGAACATATTCTGCGGGCTGTACGGCGCGTACTTCGCAGGCGTCATATTGCTCGGCGCCTTGCGGCGGCAGAGGCCCCCGTACCCCGCCGCCGCGCCGTCGAAGCGCATCGCCGCCGTCGTCGCCGCGCGCAACGAGCAGGCGGTGATCGGGGGCGTCGTAAAGACGCTTCTCGACCAGAACTACCCGCGCGAGCTGTTCGACGTCTGGGTTATCCCGAACGGCTGCACGGACGAGACCGAATCCGTCGCGCGCGAAGCGGGCGCGTGCATCCTCCCGTGCGACGTCCCGGTGCGCGGCAAGGGCGACGTGCTCAGGTTCGCGTTTAACGAGCTTCTGGAGATGGGGAAGTACGACGCGTTCTGCCTGTTCGACGCGGACAACGTCGTCGACCCGGGCTTCCTCGCCGCCTCGAACAACGCGCTGTGCGCCGGCGAACGGGTCGCGCAGGGTTTCCGCGACAGCAAGAACTCCGGCGAAAGCTGGGTCGCGGGCGGCATGTCGATGTTCTACTGGTTCATGAGCCGGCTGTTCAACCGCGGCCGCGCGGCGCTCAACATGTCCGCGATGTTGAACGGCACCGGCGTCCTCCTGAGCGCGGACTTCGTGCGCGAGGCCGACTTCCAGACGCGGACGCTGACCGAGGACCTCGAGCTGACCGCGCAGTGCGGCATCATGGGCGTCAAGATCGGCTGGATGGAGGACGCGGTCACCTACGACGAGCAGCCCAACAGCCTGATGAGCTCGATCACGCAGCGCAGGCGCTGGTTCGCCGGCGGGGTGCAGTGCATGCGGCACTACGGACCGGCGCTTTTGAAGCGCGCGATCCGCGAGCGGTGCATGCAGGCGCTGGACTTCGGAATCTTCTTCTACGGAAACCTGATGCAGGTGCTCGCGTTCGTGCCCGGCGTCGCGAGCGTTGTCAAGACGATACAGTACGCGCTCTCGAAGGGCAGAATCTCGATCGCGGTCGCGGGGCTGTGCGGCGCGGCGGTGCTGTTCGTCGCCGGGTGCACGCTCGGCGCGGCCGGGCTGTGCACGCTCGTCAAGCGCCCGATACGGCGCGAGCTGCCCGGAATCCTGGGCCTGTGGTTGATCGCGGTCTCGTGGGTGCCCGCGAACCTGTCCGCGCTCATCGTGCCGCCGAAGTGGAAGGCCATACCGCACGTGAGCCGCGCGGGGCTTCCGGACATCCCGAGGGCCGACAAGAAGCCGAGAACGGTGCCATCCAGAAAGGCCAGCATGTAAGACGATCGCCCCTCGCGTGAGGGGCGATTTTTTGCGGAGATTGTTTATTCGGAAAGGGAGGGTTCGCGCGGCCGGACCGTCGCCGCGTAGAGCACGAGCCAGCCGAACAGTATGAACGTCGGAAGGAAATACCGGACCTCGTTCGTGATGGTCGAGACCGCGATCGACGCCATGTTGACGAAAATTCCGGCCGGGACGATCCAGTGCCTGCGAAGCGCACTGCGGGGCCATAGGACGGCCATCGCAAACAGCACGGCGAGCGCCCAGAACCCGTTGCAGTTGGAGAGGTCGGACGGGGAGAGGCCGTAGAGCGCGTAATTGTTCTGAAGCGCGTCCTTCAGGCACACGCCCAGATTGCGCGGCAGCAGCCTGAAATACAGGCGGACGGCGTCGCCGCCCCGTTTGGCGAGCATCTGCGCGATCGGGTTGACGCCGACGAGCGACTCGTCGGAGGCGGTTTCGGCGGTCTCCACCTTCCAGATCAGGTTCTGATGCTTCCACGGCTCGTAATTCCGGCGGACCCAATCCATCGGAAGCAGCTCCTCCAACTCGGCGCGCTCGGATTCGGTCAGATTTCCCTCGAGCGCAATCGCCGACAGGCCGGAGCCGAAGACCTGCAGCGAGGCGGCGTTGGTCTCATATTTCGTGTGGAGCACGGCGCGCGAATACAGGTGGATGCCCGCGATCGACACGACGCACGCGAGCGACGCGCAGGCGAGCTGCAGCCACTGCCTTCTGCGGAGGAAGGATGCGAGGAAGTAAGTGCCCAGCACGATCAGCGCCACGATCCCGTTGTGCCGGAACAGCCACATGGACGCGAGCGCCGCCCCGAAAAGCGCCGCGGAGAGCGGCTTCAGGGGGCGATCGACGTCCGTCAGGCGCATCGCGAACAGCGCGACGAGGCCGACGCACAGCGCGGCGGGCAGGTCCTTCCACGGGTAGTAGACGGCGGTGAGCCCCGAAAACGCGAGGCCGACGATGCCGACCATCCAAAGGACGATGCGCGCGGGCGCGCCCCTCCCGATGAGATAGGCCCCGAGCGCGCCGTTGAGCGCGGAGAGGGCCAGTATGTGAAACGCGATGACGACGGCGTAGCTGTCGAAGATCGAGAGCAGCGCCTTCAGAAGGATCGTGTGGCCGATGGCGTGGATATTCGAATACGGGATTTGGCCGTGAATCTGCGCCCACTGGTTTTGCGTGTCCGGGGAGACCCCGTGGGGGAAAAACGGCAGCCAGCCGATCGCCAGCACGGCGAGGGAGACGCCCGCGACCAGCAGGAACGCGCGGCGCCTCGGGAGCCGGTCGGGCTCCCGGCCGGGCAGCGATTTCAGGAACGCGCCGACCCCGGCGAAGAACACGGCGCCGGCGAACAGCAAGAGCGCCTCGAAGGCCAGCGCGCGCGGGAGCGAGAATCGCTTCGCGAGGGGGTAGACGACGCCCATCGCCGCCAGCGCGGTCGCAAAGATGAGCGTCCTCGGGGACAGCAGCAGCTTGCGCGCGCCCTTTCCCGCGCGAAAGAGGGCCGGCAGGCTGACCGAGGCGAGCATCAGATAGACCAGCAGCATCCGCGCCAGCCTGAACCAGCGCCCCCCGGCGCGCAGATAGACGGCGGCGAGGACCGCGGCGAGCAGCAGAATCGCCAGAACGCTCTTCCAAAGGGCCTTTTTCATTCGTAATCCTCCCGTTCGGCGCGTTCAGCGGAAGAACAGCGCGTTCAGGTTTTCCCCGATCCGCTCGGCGAGCCTCTCCGGGTCCGTCTCGCGGAGCTCGGCGACGCGCTCGAGCGTGTAGCGCAAAAACGCCGGCTCGTTGCGCTTGCCGCGCATCGGCGCCGGGGCCATGTACGGGCAGTCGGTCTCGACGAGCAGCCGGTCCTCGGGCAGGTTTTTCGCGACCTCCCAGACCTTCGGCGCGTTGCGGAACGTCGCGACGCCGGAGAGCGAGATATAGAGCCCCATCGAGAGGTACGTCTTCGCGCTCTCCCAGCTTCCCGAGTAGCAGTGCATGACGCCCCGGGGGAGCCTTCCCGCGCGGTGGCGGGCCTGCAAACGCTCGATCGCCTCGCCGTGCGCGTCGCGTATGTGCAGCTGCACCGGCAGGTTCAGCTCCAAGGCGAGGTCGAGCTGGCGCTCGAACACGTCGCCGCGGCGGCGCACAAGCACGTGCCGCTGATGGAGGAGAACCCCGAGGAGGCGATCCTCAACAACGTCTTCGGCACGGCGAACCTCGCGGAGCTGGCGCTCGAACACGTCGCGCTGCACCTCGCGCGGCGAGAAGTCGTAAAGGTTGAAATCCCCTTGGGATTTCAAGTCGCCTTTGGCGACTGGATTTGACAATTCTGAGGAACTGGCAAATCCATCGTAGTAATCGAGGCCGATCTCGCCCAGGCACACGCAGTCCCCGCGCGCGGCGTATCTGCGGATTTCGCGCTCGACCTCCGGGGAGAACCCGTTCGCGTTGTGCGGGTGCACGCCGATCGCGAGGAAGAAGCCGGGGTTTTGCTCGACGATCTCGGCGGCGCGGGCGCAGTCGGGCTCCCTGTCGCCGGGGTCGCAGATCACCATGCAGCCCGTGAGCCCCGCCTCGCGCAGGCGCGCGATGACCTCGGGCAGGTCGTCGTCGTACCGCTCGCTGGTCAGGTGGACGTGGGGGTCAAACAGTTTCAT
>MWAC01000046.1 GCA_002068815.1 Firmicutes bacterium ADurb.Bin467
TACTAGCGATCACGCTCCTGGTCTGCTTCGTCCTCTACTACTTCGTGAACTGGAAGTACCTGTCCGAAGTCTGGGGCCTCAGCTAAAGTCACACCAAGGCTCCCGCGCACCCGCGCGGGGTTTCGTTTTTTGCCACAATCTTTAAGAACTTTATGGGATCGCTATCTTTGGGAAAACCTATTGACAATCGCCGGCTCCGGAGATATCATTAATTAGTCTAATTAATTGATTTGGAGGCCTCGCGATGGATCCCTTTCTTTCGGGCCTGAACGAGATGTTCGTCACCACCTACCGCTCGCTGTGCAAGGTGGAGGAGGTCATGCTGCGCCGCCTGAGCAACGACAGCCTGACGATCAGCGAGATGCACATGCTCGAGAGCATCGGCAAGAACTGGGCGGACGGGTGCACGATCACCGACATCGCGCAGGATCTGGAGATCACGCCGCCGTCGGTCACGATGGCGGTCAAGCGGCTCGAGAAAAAGGGCTACATCACGAAGGACCGCGCGAGCGACGACGGCCGCCGCGTGAAGGTGCTCCTGACCGATCAGGGCCGCCGCGCCGAGACCGCGCACCGGTATTTTCACCGGCAGCTCGTCCGCGCGGTCGCGAGGGACATGAACCCCGCGGAAAAGGAAGCTCTGCTCTCCGGACTCCACAAGATGAACGACTTTATGCGGGGCAAGGTCGAGGAGTTCGGGCGCGGAGGGGGAAGTGCAGAATGAGAATACTCGGAACCGGCAGCGCGCTGCCCGGATTGACCGTCGACAACGAACGACTGATGGAATTTCTCGACACCAGCGACGAATGGATTCGCACGCGCACCGGCATCTGCTCCAGGCAGATCATGACCGACGAGACGCTGTTGCAGCTCGCCGTCCGCGCGTCGGAGGCCGCCTTGGAGAGCGCCGGGCTCTCGGCCGCGGACATCGACTATGTGCTCGGCTCGACCGTGCTCGCCGACACGATCACGCCCTCGCTCGCCTGCGCGCTGCAGGGGGCGCTCGGCGTCGCCGGCGCGGCGCTCGACATAAACGGCGCGTGCGCGGGGTTTGTCTACGCGCTCGACGTCGCGGATGCGTACCTCTCGTCCGGAAAGGCAAAAAAAATGCTCGTCGTCTGCGCGGAGTCGATGTCGCGCATCGCGGACTGGACCGACCGCGCGACCTGCGTGCTGTTCGGGGACGGCGCGGGCGCGGTCGTCGTCGGCGCCGGCGAGGGGTTTCTCTGCTCGCACCTGACGAGCGAGGGAAACGCGGCGCCGCTCAACATGTACCCGAACCCGGGCAACAGCCCGTTTGCGACCGTTCGGCAGCCGGCGACCTCGCTCTACATGGACGGCCCGGAGATCTACAAGTTCGCCGTCCAGCACTCGGTCGACGATCTCCGGCTCGTGATCGAAAAGGCGGGACTCTCGCCCGACGGCATCGACCACTACCTGCTGCATCAGGCGAACAGGCGGATCGTCGAGGCGGTGCGCGTGCGCTTTAAGCAGCCGGAGGAGAAGTTCCCGACGAACATCGAGGTGCGCGGGAACACGTCGTCCGCGAGCATCCCGATACTGCTCGACGAACTGAACCGCGCGGGGCGGCTGCGCGCGGGGGAGACGATCGCCATGAGCGCGTTCGGCGCGGGGCTCACGACGGCCGCGTGCGTCATCCGATGGACCGGGGCATGAGCCCCTTCCATAGATTCGACATATTGGAGGAAAAAGCCATGATCTTTGAAAAAGTTGCCGAAATGCTGGCCGACTACAAGGGAATCGACGTTTCTACGATCGCGCCGGAATCGACGTTCGCCGACCTCGAGCTCGACTCGCTCGACGTCGCCGACCTCGTGATGCAGATCGAGGACGCGCTCGGCGTCAACATCGAGCTCGACCCGAGCGTGACGAACATGGCCGCGCTGGTCAAGCGCATCGAAGAGGCGAAGAACGCATGATCCGGACCGACATCTGCGACCGAATCGGCATCGAGTACCCGATCTTTCAGGGCGGCATGGCCTGGGTCAGCGAGCACGTGCTCGCCGCCGCGGTGTCGAACGCCGGGGGGCTCGGGCTGATATCCGCGATGAGCGCGGACGGGGAGTACCTGCGCAGGGAAATCCGCTTATGCCGCGAGATGACCGACAGGCCGTTCGGCGTCAACGTGATGCTGATGAGCCCGCACGCCGCCGAGGTCGCGAAGGTCATCCTCGAGGAGAGGGTGAGCGTCGTCACGACCGGCGCGGGGCTGCCGGGCGTGTACATGAAGGAATGGGTGCCCGCGGGCATCAAGGTCGTGCCGGTCGTTCCGTCGACCGCGATCGCGAGACGCGTCGAGCGCGAGGGCGCGGCGGCGGTCATCGCCGAGGGCTGCGAGTCCGGCGGGCACGTCGGCGAGCTGACGACGATGGCGCTCGTGCCGCAGGTCGTCGACGCGGTCTCTGTCCCGGTCATCGCGGCCGGCGGCATCGCGGACGGCAGGGGCGTCGCGGCGGCGTTCATGCTGGGCGCGAAGGGCGTACAGTGCGGCACGCGGTTTCTGTGCGCCGAGGAGTGCCAGATTCACCCGAACTACAAGCAGAAGGTGCTCGCCGCGCGCGACATCGACACGGTCGTGACCGGCCGTCGGCTCGGCCACCCGGTTCGCTGTCTGCGCAATCCGCTCTCCAGGCAGATCGGGCTGATGGAGTACGACAGCGCGAAGTCGAACGAGGAGATCGAGCGGCTCGGCGCGGGGTCGCTGCGCAGGGCGGCGGTCGAGGGCGACACCGAGACCGGCAGCTTCATGGCCGGGCAGATCGCCGCGCTCGTCAAGTGCGTGAAGCCCGCGCGCGAGATCATCGTCGAGATGTTCCGGGAGGCCGAGAAGCTGCTTTCGGAGGGGGCGCGATGGGTTCGATAGCGTTTGTGTTCGCCGGGCAGGGCGCGCAGTACCCCGGCATGGGAAAGTCGCTCTACGAGCGGTCGCCCGCCGCCCGGCGCGCGTTCGACGCGGCGGAGGCCGCGCTCCCCGGCACGCTCAAGCTGTGCTTCGAGGGCCCGGCGGAGGAGCTTTCAAGGACCGTCAACACGCAGCCGTGCCTGTTCGCGATGGACTACGCCTGCGCGGAGGCCGCGCGCGAGGCCGGGATCGAGCCCGACTGCCTCGCCGGGTTCTCGCTGGGCGAGGTCGCCGCCGCGGTGTTCGGCGGAGTGCTGCCGCTTGAGCGCGCGCTCGAATTCGTCAAATTGCGCGCGAAGTCGATGCAGGCCTGCGCGGAGCGGCACCCCGGCGCGATGGGCGCGGTGCTCAGGCTTCCGGCGTCGGAGGTCGAGGAAATCTGCGCGGAATTCCCGGGGGCGGCGTTCCCGGCCAACTACAACTGCCCGGGTCAGACGGTCGTCGCGTGCGCGGCGGACGTCTACCCGGAGCTCGAGAAGCGCATCGCCGAGCGCCGCGGCAGGATGCTCAGGCTCAACGTCAGCGGCGCGTTCCATACCCCGTGGATGGGCGACGCTTCGCGCGCGCTCGCGGAATTCCTCGCGAACGAAGAGCTTTCCGCGCCGCGCGTGCCGCTGTACGCGAACTGCACCGCGCTCCCCTACGGGGGCGACATGACGGCGCTTTTGTCCCGGCAGGTCTCGGAGCCGGTCAGGTGGCAGTTGAGCGTCGAGAACATGGTCCGGGCAGGTGTCGACCGCTTCGTCGAGGTCGGCGCGGGCGCGACGCTCTCCGGGCTGATTCGGAAGATCGCTCCGGCGGCGAAGGTAGTCAACGTGGAATCTCCCGAGGATCTTCAAAAACTGAAGGAGGTGTGAGCCGATGAAGGGCAGGGTTGCGCTGGTCACCGGCGGCTCGCGCGGCATCGGGCGGGCGATCGCGCTGAAGCTGTCGTCGCTCGGCGCGGACGTCGCGATACTCTACGCCGGCCGCGAGGACGCGGCGCGGGAGGCCGTCGGGCTTCTGGAACGGCAGGGCTCGCGCGCGCTGGCGATACAATGCGACGTGTCGGACTACCGGCAGGCGGAGGCCGCGGTCAAACAGGTTGCGGAAACCCTTGGCAATGTGGACATACTGATAAACAACGCGGGGATCGTCCGCGACGCGCTCGCGATGCGCATGTCCCCGGAGGACTTCGCGGCCGTCGTCGACGTGAACCTGAACGGCGCGTTCCACATGATCCGCGCGTGCCTGCCCGCCCTCGTTCGCAGGCGCTCGGGCAGGATCGTGAACATAACGTCGGTCGCGGGGCTGATGGGCAACGCCGGGCAGGCGAACTACGCCTCGAGCAAGGCGGGGCTCGTGGGCCTCACGAAGGCGATCGCGCGCGAGGTCGCGTCGCGCGGCATCACCGTCAACGCGGTCGCGCCGGGGTTTATCGAGACGGACATGACCGGCTCGATGGCGCCGGCGACGCTCGAAAAGGGGATTTCGGCAGTCCCCATGGGGCGGATCGGCTCGGTCGAGGACGTCGCGAACGCCGTCGCGTTCCTCGCCGGGGACGGGGCCGGGTACATCACCGGCTGCGTACTCAAGGTGGACGGCGGCATGTACATCTGATGAGGGGGTGCACAGGATGAACAGGGTGGCCATCACCGGCATGGGCGTCATTTCGCCCGTCGGATGCGATATAGAGACGGCATTCCGGAACCTGTCCGGCGGCGTGTCGGGCATCGGCAGGATCACGAAGTTCAACCCGGAGGGGACGAAGATCTCCGTCGCGGCGGAGGTCAGGGACTTCAACCCCGAGAACTACGGCATCACGCGCGGCGACGCCAGGCGCATGGACCTGTTCTCGCAGTACGCGATGGCCGCGGCGAAGCAGGCGGCGGAGGATAGCGGCATCGGCGGCACCGTCGACCCCGAGCGGCTCGGCGTCTACGTCGGCAGCGGCATCGGCGGCATGCAGACGTTCGTCGCCGAGTGCGAGAAGCTCGCCTCGCGCGGGCCGTCGCGCATCTCGCCGCTGTTCATACCGATGATGATCTCGAACATCGCCGCGGGCAACATCGCGATCGAGTACTCGGCGAAGGGCCCGAGTCTGCCGGTCGTGACCGCGTGCGCGACGTCCACGAACACCATCGGCGAGGCGTACCGCGCGATCCGCTTCGGCTACGCGGACGCGATCTTCGCCGGTGGCAGCGAGGCGACGATCAACCTCTTGTCGGTCGCGGGGTTTGCCAACTGCAAGGCGCTGACCGAGTCGGACGACCCGGACGCGGCGTCTCTGCCGTTTGACGTGAGGCGCGCGGGCTTTGTGATGGGCGAGGGCGCGGCCATCGTCGTGCTCGAGAACCTCGAGCATGCCAAGGAGCGCGGCGCGCATATTTATGCAGAAATTGCGGGCTACGCGAACACCTGCGACGCGCACCACGTGACCGCCCCGGACCCGGAGGCGGAGGGCGGCGCGCGCGCGATCCGGCTGGCCTTCGAGGAGGCCGGGAGCCCGGAGGGGCTTCTCTACATCAACGCGCACGGCACGGGCACGCCGTTAAACGACGTGTCCGAGACGCTTGCGATCAAGAAGGCGCTGGGGGAGGAGCGGGCCCGGGCGGCGCTCATCAGCTCGACGAAATCGATGACCGGGCACATGCTGGGCGCGGCGGGCGCGATGGAGTGCATCGCGAGCGCGCTCGCGCTCTCGCGCGGCGTCATCCCGCCGACGATCAACCTTCTGACCCCGGACCCCGGCTGCGACCTGAACTACGTGCCGAACCATGCGGTTGTGGCACAGGCGGAGGCGGCGCTGTCCGTGTCGCTCGGATTCGGCGGGCACAACGCCGTCATTGCGCTTCGGAGGTATGTATGAACGTGAGGCAGATCAAGGAGCTCGCGAAGATCGTCCGGGAAAACGGGCTGAGCGCGCTCGAGGTTTCGGAAAACGACACCAAGATACGCATCGAGTGCACGGCGCAGTGCATCGTGCAGGCGCCGTCCGCATTGCAGCAAGTCGCGGTGCAGCCGGTGGCCGTGCAGCCCGTGCCCGCTCCGGCGGACTCGAATGTCGACTTCAACAAGGTGCGCGAACTCAAGAGCCAGATGGTCGGCGTGTTCTACGCCGCGCCCGCGCCGGACGCGAAGCCGTTCGTCGCGGTCGGGCAGAGGGTCAGGAAGGGCGAGGTCGTCTGCATCATCGAGGCGATGAAGCTGATGAACGAGATCGTGTCGGACTTCGACGGCGAGGTCGTCGACGTGTGCGTCAAGAACGGCGACGTCGTCGAGTACGGCCAGACGCTGTTCAAGCTCTGCTGAGGTAAGAATGAACAGAGACGAGATCATGGAAATCCTGCCGCACCGCGGCAATATGCTTTTGCTCGATTCGGCCTTTCTCGACCCGGACGGCACGGCGCACGGGACCTACCTGGCGCGCGGCGACGAGTGGTTCTTCGACGGGCACTTCCCGGGGAATCCCGTGATGCCGGGCGTCGTCCAGTGCGAGATCATCGCGCAGGCGAGCTGCACGCTGTTCGCGAATGAGCTCGCGGGCCGCACCGCCTACTACGCGGGCATCGACAAGGTGCGCTTCCGGAAGATGGTCCGGCCCGGGGACCGGCTCGAGGTCAAGGCCAAGGAGCTTCGCAGGAAGCTCAACGTCGTCGTCGTCCAGGGGGAGGCGCGCGTGAACGGCGACGTTTGCGCGTCGGGCGAGTTCTCCTTCATATTAGCTTGATATAGGAGGCCAACGTGTTTCCTAAGATTTTGATTGCCAACCGCGGCGAGATCGCCGTGCGCGTGATCCGCGCCTGCAAGGAGATGGGCATCTCGACGGTCGCCGTGTTCTCCGAGGCCGACCGCGACGCGCTGCACGTATCGCTCGCGGACGAGAGCGTGTGCATCGGCCCCGCGGCGGCGACGGGAAGCTATCTCAACATGGCGGCGATCCTCTCCGCGGCGGCGGTGACCGGCGCGCCGGCGATCCATCCGGGCTACGGGCTGCTCTCGGAGAACCCGCGCTTTGCCGACCTGTGCAGCCGGTGCAAGATCAAGTTCATCGGCCCGTCCGCAGACGTGATCCGGCTGATGGGCGACAAGGACGAGGCGCGCCGCACGATGCGCGAGGCGGGCGTGCCGGTCGTGCCCGGCTCGGACGTCGTCGCGAGCGTCGGGCAGCTTCGCGAAGAGGCGGGGCGCATCGGCTTTCCGCTGCTCATCAAGGCGCGCGCCGGCGGCGGCGGCAGGGGAATTCGCCGCGTGAACTCCGAGGACGAGCTCGAGCGCGCGTACCTCGCCGCGACCGCCGAGGCCGGGAGCGCGTTCGGCGACGGCGCGGTCTACATGGAAAAGCTGCTCGAGAAGGTCAAGCACATCGAGGTGCAGCTGTTGTGCGACATGGACGGGAGCGTCGTGACGCTCGGCGAGCGCGAGTGCTCGATGCAGCGCAGGAACCAGAAATTGATCGAGGAGAGCCCGTCGCCGGCGGTGACGCCCGAGGTGCGCGAGGGGCTTCTCGAGGCCGCGGCGAAGGCCGCGCGCGCGGTCGGCTACGAGGGCGTCGGCACCGTCGAGTTCCTGCTCGACCGGGACGGGAAATTCTACTTCATGGAGATGAACACCCGCTTGCAGGTCGAGCACCCGGTGACCGAGATGGTGACCGGCATCGACCTCGTCAAGTGGCAGATACGCGTCGCGGCGG
>MWAC01000047.1 GCA_002068815.1 Firmicutes bacterium ADurb.Bin467
CGCCGACGTCGAGGCCGAGCCGGTTCAGCTTCTGCTTGAGTTCCTTCTGGGATCGCTCCGACGAGTTCGTCAAAAAGATGTATTCCTTCCCGTTGTCCTCGAGCCAGTTCACAAATTCGCGTGCGCCGGGCAAGAGCAGGTTGCCGTGGTAGATGACGCCGTCCATATCGATGATAAACGCCTTTTTTTGGTGCAACCCGTCCACGAAAACACTCTCCTTTGATCCTGTTGCGTCAATTATACATGATAACCTGGGATTTGAAAAGGGCAACTTTCCTTTTGCGGCGATTTCTGCTATAATGGGCGCATGGAGAGAATTGCAAGCTACGCCCCGGTCGCGGACGCAAACTGCCGGACGCTGATCGTGGGGACCGCGCCGAGCGTCGAGTCGCTCCGGGCGGGATTTTTCTACGGGCACCCGAGAAACGCGTTCTGGAGGATCCTCGCGGAGGTGTTCGAGGCGGAACTGCCCAAGACGATCGAGGACAAGAAGGCGCTGCTCCTGAAAAACCGCGTCGCGCTCTGGGACGTGTGCGGGAGCTGCGAGCGCGAGGGCTCGCTCGACAGCAACATACGCTCCGTCGAGCCGAACGACTTCCGGGGCTTTTTCGAGCGATACCCCGGCATACGGCGCGTGCTGTTCAACGGGGGTACGGCGGAGGCGCTGTTCTTCCGGCTCTGCAAGGGCGCGCTCGGCGGCCGGCCGTCGGTGCGGCTCCCGTCGACGAGCCCGGCCTACACGCTTCCGTACGCCCAAAAGCTCGAGCGGTGGAGAAAGGAACTGACAGATGACGATCAAACCCTCTGACATATTGCGCAAAAAGCGGTTCGGAGGCGAGCTCAACGAGGCGGAGGTGCGCGCGTTTGTGAAGGGCGCGACCGACGGCAGTTGGGCGGACTACCAGCTCTCGGCGCTCTTGATGGCGATCGCGATCCACGGCATGACCGACCGCGAGACGCTGTCCCTGACGCTGGCGATGGCGAAGTCCGGCGAGGCGCTCGACCTCTCCGACATCCCGGGCGTCAAGGCCGACAAGCACTCGACCGGCGGCGTCGGCGACACGACGAGCCTGATCCTCGTGCCGCTGACGGCCGCGTGTGGGCTCAAGGTCGCGAAGATGTCCGGGCGCGGGCTCGGCTTCACCGGCGGCACGCTCGATAAGCTCGAGTCGATCCCCGGCATGAACATCGACATCGGCGTCGGGGAATTCAAGGACATCGTCCGGAGGGTCGGCTGCGCGATCGTTGGGCAGACGCACTCGCTCGCGCCCGCGGACAAGGTGCTCTACGCGCTTCGGGACGTGACCGAGACGGTCGACTGCATGCCGCTCGTCGTGTCGTCGATCCTGTCCAAGAAGCTCGCCGCGGGGGCGGACGTCGTCGTGCTCGACGTCAAGACCGGCTCCGGCGCGATCATGGACACGTTCGAGAAGTCCGAAAAGCTCGCGCGCGACATGGTGCGCATCGGAAACCTCAGCGGGCGCCGCTTCTCGGCGCTGATCACGGACATGGACCAGCCGCTGGGCATGTACATCGGCAACGCGCTCGAGGTCGAGGAGGCGATCGACGTGCTCGCCGGGCGCGCCGGCGGGCCGCTGCTCGAGGTCGCGCTGGAATTGGGCGCGCACATGCTCCGGAACGCCGGCATCGCCCCGGACGTCGAGTCCGCGAAGCGCATGCTCTCGGAGAAGATCGCGTCCGGCGAGGGGCTTCTGAAATTTGCCGAGATGATCGAGGCGCAGGGCGGCGACCCGCGCGTGTGCTTCGACACGGCGCTTCTCCCGAAGGCGAGGCGCAGGATCGACGTGCCGGCGGCGAGGGACGGATACGTCTCCGCGATCCGCACGAGCGACATCGGAAGCGCCGCGAAGCTGTTGGGCGCCGGGCGCGAGCGCAAGGAGGACGCGCTCGACCTGTCGGTGGGCATCGTGATGAAGAAGCGGATCGGCGACCCGGTGCGGCGCGGCGACGCGGTGCTGACGCTTAACGCGGGCGAGCGGTCGGACGTCGTCGGCGCGATGACGCTCGTCAACCGCGCGATCTCGATCTCGGAGGAGCCGGTGAAGGCTCCGGCGCTGATCCATGCGGTGGTGGAATAAGTTCTTAAACGGCCTGAAAACGCTCGCGCTCCGTCCGGAGGGCGGCGTCCGAGCGCCGTGGAAGCTGCTGCTTGCGTACATCCTGTACGGCCTGTGGGCGTACGCGGCGACGGCGCTGCCCGTCCGGGGGCTCGTCCACGGGAGGATCATATCGCTGATCGGCAGCCTCGGCGCGGTCGCGCTCTCGCACGCGCTTATATTCTGGTATGCAAAAAAGCGCCCCGCGCGGCTCTCATGGAAGCCGCTCGGGGTCGGAACGCTCCTGGGCGCGCTTTCGGTCGCCGTCGGCGCGGTGCTGTTTCTCGCGATGGATTCGATGCGGCCGATGGAGAAGGCGCCGTCCCCGTCGTGGGACCTGCTGTGGATGCTGCCGGTGTACGGCCTCGCGTCGCTCGCCGAGGAGCGGTTCGCGCGCACGCTTGCGCTCGGCACCGCTTCGCGGCCGGTCTGGGGCTATGCCGCGTCGTCCGCGATGTTCCTCGCGGTCACCGGCGGCTGGGCGCTCGGCTATGTGGGCGCGCTGAACATGCTGCTGACGGGGCTCGTGTGCGCCCGGTGGAGCGCGCGGGGGCGCGCCGGCGCGTCGGTCGGCTTCCGGTTCGCGTGGAGCTACGCGTCGGGCGTTTTGCTCGCATTTCCCGGCGGATCGACCGGCGCGCGGCCGCTGATTTCGCTGTACTCGGTGTCCGAGAACTGGCTGACCGGCGGCGAGGGCGGGCTGATCCGCGGCGCGTGGATGACGCTTGTGCTGCTCCTGGTCGGCGCGTGGCTGTTCAGAAGGCGCCGAGGAAGCGCCTGAGCTCGGGCAAGGCGGCGGTCGCGTCCTCCCTGCCGAGCCGGTAGAGCGCGCGGAGCCGCTCCGGGTCGCGCTCGAGGTCTCGGACGAGCGGCTTCTTGCCCGGTCGGATGCAAAACGCGGTCCCCCGGCGCACGGCCTCCTCGACGGCCTCGAGCTGCTTTTTGTACCGCTCGGGCATCGAGTTCAGCGCCTCCAGGAACCGCGGGTACTTCCGGTAGCGCCAGTTGAGCGCCGGAATGCTCAGGGGGCCGATCGGGAAATCGCGCTCGTGCGTCAGCACGACGACGTTTTTCGAAAACCCCAGTTTTTCAGACGCCCCGAGCGGCACGCTGTCGCCGACGCCGCCGTCGAGGTATTTCTTTCCGTTGACCCGGACGACGCGCGAGACGTAGGGCATCGACGCCGACGCGCGCACGACCTCGACGTTTTCCCGGAGGTTTTTCAGCTTAATGTACTCGGCCTCGCCGGTCTCGAGGTTCGTCACGGCGACGTAGAACTCCGTCGGCGAACGCCCGAACGCGTCGAAGTCGAACGGGTCGAGCCGGTCGGGGATGTCGTGGTAGCAGAAGCGCCTGCCGACGGCGTTCCCGGTCGCCACGAGCGACAAGACGCTCATGAACCGCGGGTCCCTGCAGTACTTCGCGAAATAGCGGATGCTCCGCCCGTGCTGCCCGGCTAAGAACGTGCTTCCGTGCACCGCGCCCGCCGACACGCCGATCAGCCCGTCGAAGCGGAGCCCCTCCTCGAGGAACACGTCGAGCACACCCGCCGTGTAGATGCCGCGCATGCCGCCGCCCTCGAGCACCAGTCCGGTCTTTTTCATGGTCGCCCTCCCATATATACCCATTATAGCATTGCCAATCAAGCATGTCCATAACACAAAACCCCGCCGTTTGGCGGGGCGTTGTTTGGGGAATCGGGGAATTACTCCTCCTCTTCCTCCTCGCGCTTCGTATTCTCGATGATCTTCTTCGCGTCGGCGGCGGGGACCTCCTCGTACCGCTCGAACTGCATCGTGAAGAACCCGCGCGCCTGCGTCATCGAGCGCAGGTCGGTCGCGTACTTGTACATCTCGGCGAGCGGGGCCTCGGCGGTCACGCACTGGAGCCCGTTCTCCTGCGCCATGCCCATGATGCGGCCGCGGCGCTTGTTCATGTCGCCGATGACGTCGCCCATGTACTCGTCGGGTACGAACACCTTGACGCCGTAGATCGGCTCCAAGAGCACCGGCGAGGCGTCGACGAGCTTCTTGAACGCGATGCGCGCGGCGGTCTTGAACGCCATTTCGGAGGAGTCGACCGCGTGGTAGGAGCCGTCGTGCAGCTTCGCGGTCAGGCCGACGACCGGGAAGCCGGCCAGCACGCCGCGCTTGATGTTGTCGCGCAGGCCCTTTTCGACCGCGGGGATGAAGTTGCGCGGCACGACGCCGCCGACGACCGCGTCCTCGAAGTGGAACTCGGTGTCAGACGGATCGTCGTTCGGGCGGAACTCGATCCACACGTCGCCGAACTGGCCGTGTCCGCCGGACTGCTTCTTGTGGCGGCCCTGGACGTCGATCTTCTTGCGGATCGACTCGCGGTAGGGGATCTTCGGGTACTGCAGCACGCACTCTGCGCCGAACTTGTTCGCGAGCTTGCGCGCGATGACCTCGATGTGCAGTTCGCCGAGGCCGGAGAGCACGGATTCGGTCGTTTCGGCGTTTTTCTCGACGCGGATCGTCGGGTCCTCCTCCATCAGGCGGCTGAGGCCCGAGAAAATCTTATCCTCCTCGCCCGCCTTCTTCGCGTAGACGGCCATCGACAGGCACGGCGCCGGGAACTCGAGTTCCTCGAACCTGATCGGCTTGTTCGGATCGCACAGCGTATTGCCGGTCGCGACCGTCGTCAGCTTCGCGATCGCGCAGATGTCGCCGGCGACGACCTTCGCGGCGGGCGTCTGCTTGTTGCCGCGCAGGAAGTAGAGGTTGCCGGCCTTCTCGATCTTCTCGGCGTTCGCGTTGTAGAGCGCGGTGTCGCCCGCGAGAACGCCCGAGGTGACCTTGAGAAGCGACAGCTTTCCGACGAACGGGTCGGCCAGCGTCTTGAACACGCGCGCGGAGAACGGCTGATTGTCCTCGCAGGGGCGCGTCTCGGGTTCGCCGGTCTTGGGGCTCACGCCCGAGAGCTCGGTTCCGGCGGGGCTGGGCATCAGGTCGATCAGGTTGTCGAGCAGCTTCGCAAGCCCCACGCGCGTGATGCCGGAGCAGCACACGACCGGGACGACCGTCGCGTCGAGGATGCCCTTGCGCAGCCCGTGCATGATCTCCTCGGGGGAGAGCTCGCCCTCCTCGAAGTACTTCTCCATCAGTTCGTCGTCCGCGCCCGCGGCGGCCTCCATGATGGCCTCGCGCGCGGCGTCGACGTCGCTTGCCATGTTCGCGGGGATGTCGATCTCCTTGAGCGCCTTGCCCTCGCCGACGAACGCCTTGTTCTCCAAGACACACACGACGCCGGTGAACTTGCCGCCCTCCATGATCGGGATCTCGATCGGCGCGATATGGCTGCCGTATTTATCGGTAATGGTCTTGAGCGCGCGGGAGAAATTCGCGTTCTCGCGATCCATCTGGTTGATGACGATCATGCGCGAGGTGCGCGTCTTGTCGCACATCGCCCACGCCTTTTCCGCGCCGACGTTCATGCCGGAGACCGCGCCGACCGTGATGATCGCGCCCTCGGCGACCGCGAGCGGGCCGACCATCTCGCCGGCGAAGTCGAAATAGCCGGGCACGTCGATCAGGTTGACCTTTACGTCCTTCCACTCGAGCGGGGCGACCGCGGCGCTCAGGGAAATTTGCCGCCGCTTCTCCTCGGGCTCGCTGTCCGTCGTGGTCGTGCCGTCCTCGACGCGGCCCTGGCGGTCAATCGCGCCGGTCGAGAAAAGCAGGGCCTCGACGAGCGTCGTCTTGCCCTCGCTGCCGTGGCCGACTACGGCGATATTGCGAATGTTTTTGGCCTGGTAGTCCTTCATGAGCAAATTCCCCCTGTTATTGTTTCCTCGTGCGCGCAAAAGCAACGCCCCACGCGGGAGCGTCCCCAAACGCCGTCAGCGCCTAACACGCCATCGTAGTATGTATTTTAACAGAAATCGCCCGGTTTGAAAAGCCCTTTTGGGAGGATTTTTGGGTTTTGCGCGGAATACTGAAACAATCAACGGATTTGGAAGGGTTGCACAATGCGAATTCGCGGGTTTTGTATCGCGCTTCTTCTATTGATGCTCGTTCCCCCGGCACAGGCGCATACGCGCGGCGAGGTGCGGGATCGCTACGCGGCGATTTCCGCGTGGTCGGAGGGCGCGCTGTACGCGCCGCAGCCGTCGGTCTCGGCGCCGTACGCCCCGGGAGACGTGCGGCCTGACGCGCTTGAGGACGCGCTCAACTACATCAACTTCTTCCGCTGGCTCGCGGGGCTTGAGCCGGTCGAGCTCGACGACCGGCTCAACGACATCGCGCAGTACGGCGCGGTTTTGCAGGCGGCGAACGATGCGGTCAGCCACGACCCCGCGCGCCCGTCGGACATGCCCTCGGACTTCTTCGAGAAGGCGCGGTACGCGTCCCGGAGCTCGAACATCGCGAAGCTCAACTGGATGAGCGACGGCGTGCTTAGGGACGCGGTCGAGCACTTCGCGCTGGACGGCGGCGAGGCGAATCTTCAGGCGCTCGGCCACAGGCGG
>MWAC01000048.1 GCA_002068815.1 Firmicutes bacterium ADurb.Bin467
GGGCTTCATGTCGCGAAAGACCACGATTCGGTCGATCGCGTTCGACGCCGCGACCGAAAAGCGAAGATTGTAGCTCCCCGCCGACGGTATCTCCCCGCCGAAGCCCTCGCCGTTGACCGCAAAATCGCAGAGCATCCGGCTGCCGGTGGCTGCGTAGGTCCGGCGGCCTTTGAGCGCGCGGAAGATCGCCTCGCGCGTGTTCTCCTCGGCCAACACCGCGAGCTTTCCGTCGCCGAACGAGCCGGGGAAGCCCGCGTGGTGGTCGGTCGAGCCGGCGAACCCGAAGCGCCGCCCTCCGGCGAGGCCGCGGTAGGCGCTGTTTCGCGGGTCGAACGGGCCCATGTCGTGGTAATACGGGAAGCCGCTCCGCTCGTGCATCGCGCAGCCGTGCTTCGAGATCACCTCGACGACGGGGCTGATCTGTTCGTCGAAGCTCTCCCAGTCGATGCCCCGGTAGCCCGGCGTGTAGCCGATGTGGTGCGGGATGGCGATCGCGCGCGCGGCGCAGTTGTCGATGACCGCGCGGGGCGTCGGAAACTTCGCGATTTCAAGCGTTCGGTCGGGCGACACGAAGTGGTGGTCCCCATAGCGGCTCGAGTGCATCTCAAAGCTGAACAGCGACGTAAACATATTGGGCTCGTTCGCCCGGTCGATCGTCGCCTTCACCGCGTCCCAGTTTTCGGCAATTTTGGAAAACCCCTTCTCGTGAAAATCGATCAGGTAGTCGATCTCCGGCGAGCGCGGCGGCATGTCCGGCCAGAACGCGTGCGGCGTCACGGTCGCGAAATCGAGGTGGTTTCGGGCGATTCGGAGCGCGTTTTCGAGGCTTCCGATGCCGTAGGTGATGCCGCAGTGGTTGTGCAGGTCTCCCCAGTAGATGTTCATACGCCCGCCCTTTCAGCGATCCGGGATTGCCGGCAGCGCAATTTTGTGCTATAATCGTCGCGTATCCGCGCCTTCATTATTGCATGTTCCGCCCCGCGCTTCAACAAGAAAATTGGTGAATTGTATCACGATATTGACAAGGGGGACGACTCTATGCCCGTCGGAGCAGAGGACAGCCCGAGCTTCTGGACGATCAACCGGATCGGGGACGAGACGCTCACGCCGCGCACCTTCAACGAGACGCTGCCGTTCAGCACGCAGGTGCCCTACCGGCTCACGAAGCGCGACGTGTTTTCCAACGACGACGTGCCTCTGCACTACGCGTCGAGCCTCGAGGTCGTGCTGTATGAAAACGTGACCGGCGTAATCGTCGTCGACGACCAGCACCTGCGCATCGACGGCACCTGCGTCGAGGTCGTCCCGCCCAACGTCGTGCACGGCGGCTGGGTCAGCGGCGAGCACGGCCGGATATTCTGCCTGCAGATGTCGCTCGAGGCGCTTTCGCACTATGTCAACATCGAGAACTTCCTGATCGAGCAGGGGCGAAGGCTCGAGGACGCGCCCGCGATCATCCCGGAGAGCGAGCGCGTCGCGGAGCTCATCGACGAACTGTTCAAGAGCGACGACAACGTGTTCCAGCGGATGTCCGCGGTGCTTTCGATCTTCGAGGCGATTGCGCGGCACATCGAGCCGTCCGAGGGCGATCGCGACCGGCTTTCGGGTGGAAAGGCGGAATTGAAGGCGCTGATCTCGTGGACGCACAAGAACTACTCGCAGAGGATCACCCTCGACGACGCCGCGGCGATCGTAGGCTTCAGCAAGCACTACTTCTGCAAGTGGTTCAAGTCGCAGACGGGCGTAAACTACATCCAGTATGTCAAGCGCGTGCGCGTGTACAACGCGAGCAAGCTGCTCTTGATGGGCCAGTCCGTCAGCGAGGCGGGCTACGAGAGCGGATTTGAGAACATGTCGTACTTCATCAAGTGCTTCAAGGACATCCGCGGCTCGACGCCGAAGGCCTACATGGAGTCCGTCCGCCGCACGAGCGTCGGCCCGTAGGGCGCAGGTTTACAAAAGTTGGCATTGTGGTATAATACCATTGGAGAGGAGGGGGCGGCATGGGCAAAAAACTTCGGATATTCCTGATCGTGCTGGCCGCGGTCTGCTTTGCGATCGCGCTGTACGCCCCCGTCTCGCGCTTTTTTGAGAACCGGTCGCTCGACGACGAGATGGACGAGCTGCGCAGGATGAAGCAGCGCGCCGCGGAGGAGAGCGCAGACGAGCCTGCGGAGATGGAGACGGGCCCGGTTCTTCCGCCGGACACCGGTGTTCCCGCTGTGGAAATGCCGGAAACCGACCAAAGTCCTCGCGGCGGAACCCAAGCGGCTTTGCCGTCGGCCGAGGCAAAAACCGCTTTGCCCTCGGATGCTTCGGTCGATCGGGCGGCAGACGCCGGGCGGATTTCGCCGGTGCCCGACGCAAGCGCAGCGCGGCAAAGCGACAAAGAACAGACCCCGGTCGTTTATACCTCACCGACCCTGATAACCGACCAAAGTCTTATATCCGTCGCCCCGTTTGCCGCGGCGACCGCCGCGCCCACGGGCACGGCGAGGGTCTCGGGCGCGCAGGAAATGCCGAGCCCCGCGGGCAAGCCGCCGATCGGAGAAATCG
>MWAC01000049.1 GCA_002068815.1 Firmicutes bacterium ADurb.Bin467
CCGCGGTCGTCGTGATCGCGACGACGGGGTACGCGCCTTCGAGCCGCTTCCAGCCGTAGGGCGTCTTGATGCGGTGCGGCATCATGATGTCGAGGCTGTCGCGCGTCGTGTCCTGGACGTACAGCGCCTTCCCCTTCTCGGTGTCGCCGATGTAGTCCCAGACGCCGTATTCGGGGTTCCCGGCCACGACCGCGATCGACTTCGCGCAGTCGACGGTGCTGCCGCCGCCCAAGCCCACGACGAAGTCGCAGCCCTCCCGCAGGAACATGTCGCGCCCATCCATGACGTTTTCGACGACCGGGTTCGGCTGCACGCCGGCGAATACGGCGCTCTGCGCACCGCCCCTTCCGAGCGCCTCGACGACGCGGTCGAGATAGCCGTTTTCGCGCATCGACTTGCCCGCGGAAATCACGACGAGCGCCTTTTTCCCGGGCAGCTCCATCCTCGACAGGTCGTTCAGGCTCCCGCGGCCGAAGAGTATGCGGGTCGGGACATGGAAGTCAAAATTCACGAAAAGTCCTCCTTTTCAATCGCTCTCCCCCTCGAACTCCTCCACGGCGTCTTCGCTGAGCCCGCCGAGGTAGAGGTCGTAGACCATCGGGTCGTCGAGCAGCTCCCTGCCCGTTCCGCCGACGCTGATCCGTCCGTTTTCGATGACATACCCGCGGTCCGCGATCGCCAGCGCGCCGACGGCGTTCTGCTCGACCAGCAGTATCGATACGTCCTGCGCGCGAATCTGCACGATCAGCTCGAATATCCTCTCCGCCAGCACCGGCGACAGGCCCAGCGACGGCTCGTCCAGCAGCAAGAGCGTCGGGCTGCTCATCAGCGCGCGCCCGATGGCCAGCATCTGCTGCTCGCCGCCGGACAGCGTCCCCGCCGGCTGCTCCGACCGCTCTTTGAGGACGGGAAAGAGGTCGTACACGCGCGCGCAGGAGTCCTTCAGCTCCCTCGCCGGGCGCGAATAGCCGCCCATGCGCAGGTTCTCGAACACCGTCATCTTCGGAAAGACGAGCCGGCCCTCGGGCGAGAGCGTCAGCCCCTTGTTGACCAGCCTGTTCGTGACGCGGCCCTGTATCTCCTCGCCGTTTAGGAGTATCCTCCCCGAGCGCGGGTGCAAGAGCCCCATGATCGTGCGCAAAAGCGTGCTCTTGCCCGCGCCGTTGTTGCCGATCAGCGCCACGATCTCGCCCCTGGCGATCTCGAGATCGACGTCCCAGAGCGCGTGCAGGTTTCCGTAATAGGTATTAACGCCCTCGACCTTCAAGAGCATGGTGCACGCCCCCCTTCCTGCCGATGTACGCCTGTATGACCTCCTCGTTGCGCTGCACCTCGGCGGGCTTCCCCTCCGCGATCAGCTCGCCGTGGTTCAAAACGTAGATGTAGTCGGATATCTTCATGACCATCCGCATGTCGTGCTCGATCAGGACGATGTCTATCCCCGTCCGCGAGAGCTGCACCACGAACTGCGAGAGCTCCGTGGTCTCCTGGATGTTCAGCCCCGCGGCCGGCTCGTCCAGGAACAGAAGCCGCGGCCGGCTGACGATCGCCCGCGCGATCTCGAGCTTTCGCTGCTTGCCGTAGGGAAGCGCGTCCGCGCGCGCGTCGCGGTACTCGAGCAGCCCGCACTCCTCGAGCGCCCGGTCCGCGCACTCGATCGCCCGGGCGTCCTCGCGGCGCTTGCGCGGCGTGCTGAACACGGCGTCGAGCAGGCCGTAGCGTATCTTGCTCTGGTAGCCGACCAGCACGTTCTGCATGACCGTCATCTGCTTGAACAGCCGTATGTTCTGGAACGTGCGGCAGATGCCCACGCCGACCATCTCCGTCGGCTTCAGCCCCGTGATGTCGCGCCCGTCGAGCTCGATTTTGCCCTGGTCCGGCGCGTAGATGCCGGTCAGCAGGTTGAACACGGTCGTCTTGCCCGCCCCGTTCGGGCCGATGATGCTGACGATCCGCCCCTCGCCCGCCCGAAAGCTCAAATCCCGGACCGCGGCCAGCCCGCCGAAGGACTTGCTGAGGCGTTCGACTTTAAGCAAACGAACCACCCCCCGACCTGCCGCCCTCGCGCGGCTTCGGGAAGATGCGCCGGCGAAGCCCCGCCCAGTTGACCGTCTTGCTGAGCATCATGAACACCAGGAGCACGCCGTAGGCGAACATCCGGTAGTCGGAGAACACGCGCAGCGCCTCCGGGAGGAACGTCAGTATCGCCGCCGCCGCGATCGCGCCCCACATGCTGCCCATGCCGCCGAGCACGACCATGCTCAGGATCACCGTGCTCTCGCCGCTTTCAAACGTCCCCGGCTCAAGGAAGATGAAGTAGTGCGCGTAGAGCGAGCCCGCGACGCCGGCGAACCCGGCCGAAATCTCGTCGTCGCGCAGCGCCTTCAGGTTTCGACCGAAGCGGGAGTTGATCAGATTTCGGAGCACGGCGACCGTGATCAGAAGCACGGCGAGCGCGAGGTAGAAGTAGTCGCGGTTCTCCTTGACGACGTAGCCGAAGTACACGGGGCGCGGTATGTTCAGAAGCCCGAGCGGGCCGTTCGTCAGGCCGTACCAGTTGATCATCACGAGGCGTATGATCTCCGCGAAGCCGAGCGTCGTGATCGCGAGATACCCGCCCGAGAGCCGAAGCGACGGAAGCCCGATCAGGAGGCCCGTGACCGCCGCCGCGGCGAACGACGCGATCATCAGAAGCCAGTGCGGCACCCCGTAGTTCAGCGCCAACAGCGCCGAGGCGTAGGCCCCAACTGCATAGTAGGCGATGTGCCCCAGCGAAATCTGCCCCGCGACGCCCGAGAGCAGGTTCAGGCTCGCGGCCAGTATCGCGTAGATCAGGCACAGCACGCCGACTCGGTAGATGTAGGGCCGAAAGCCCACCAGCGGAAACGCCAGCAGAAGGGCGACGAGCGCGATCTGCAATATGGATTTGACCGTTGCGCTCTTTTTCATGCTCACACCTTCTTCTGCGCCGGCTTCCCGAGCAGGCCGCTCGGCCGGACGATCAGCACGAGTATGAGCACGCTGAACGCGGCGATGTCGCGGACCTCCGAGGTGACGTACCCCGCGGTCATGCTCTCGACGATGCCGATGATCAGCCCGCCGAGCACGGCGCCCTTGAACTCGCCGATGCCGCCGAGCACGGTCGCCGCGAACGTCTTCATGCCGACCGACACGCCCGAGGAGATGTTGACGGACATGAACGTCATGCAGCCGAAGATCCCCGAAACCGCCGCGAGCGCCGCGCCAACGAAGAACGTCATGCCGATCACGAAGTTCGTGGAGATGCCCATCAATTCCGCCGCGTCGTAGCTGGCCGAGGTCGCGCGCATCGCCATGCCCATCTTGCTCCGCTTGATGAAGAGGTTCAAAACGACCAGCAAAACCGCCGCCACGGCGACGATCGTGATCTGCAGATACGTTATGTACACGCCGTTTACGACGAGGTACTTCCCGAAGAACAGCGAGGGATACGAGCGGGACTGCGAGCCCATCAGAAACAGCATCAGGTTCTGCAATATGGTCGAGACGCCGATCGTGCAGATCAGCGCCGTCGTCTTGGCCATGCGCGCCTTCCGGAGCGGGCGGAGCGTCAGGTATTCGATCAGCGATCCCAATATGGCGCTGACGGCGATCGCAAACAGCGCGGCGACGGCGATGCTCGCGCCCCAGAGCGAATAGGCGATGTAGAACATGAACGCACCGATCATGTAGATCGTCCCGTGCGTCATGTTGATGAGCTCCAACACGCCGTAGACCAGCGAGTACCCGATGGCGACCAGCGCGTACAGGCTGCCGAGCGCGATCCCGCTGACGAGGTACTGAAAGAACAGTTGCACGCGATCAACCTCCGA
>MWAC01000050.1 GCA_002068815.1 Firmicutes bacterium ADurb.Bin467
TGAATGCGATCGAAGCGGCGCGCATGATCGACGTCAGCGCGGTCCGGACGCACCACTCCCTCGAGGACATCTTGGAGGTCGTCCGCGCCGCCCGGCAGTACCGGTTCATCAACGTGCACGCGCTCCCGGCGTGGGTAAAGGCGCTCAGCGAGCTTCTCCGCGACGACGAGGACATACGCGTCGGCGCGCCCGTGGGCTTCCCGAGCGGCGGGCACAGGACGAACGTCAAGATGCTCGAGGCCGAGGCGCTTCTCGAGGACGGCGTACAGGAGATGGACATCGTCATGAACGTCGGGAAGTTCAAGAACCGCGAATACGGCTACGTGCTCGGGGAGCTCAAGGACATCGTAACCCTCGCCGGCGGCAGGGTCATGACGAAGGTCATCATCGAGCTCAATTGCCTCGCCGACGAAGAGCTCGAGGCGGCGTGCCGCATCGTCGAGGACAGCGGCGCGGATTTCCTCAAGACCGGCACGGGCTGGGTCCCCGGCGGCGCGAACGTCGAGCGAATCGCGGCCATCAAGCGCATCACGGGCGGGCGGATCAAGGTCAAGGCGGCGGGCGGCATACGCACCCGCGCGGAGTTCGACGCGCTGCTGAAGCTCGGCGTCGAGCGGTTCCGCATCAACACGCAGTCCGCGCTCGAAATCGTCCGAAGCTTTGAAGTGGAGAGCTAGACCATGCGCGATTCCGATTTGTTGCTCGCGTACGACCTCGGCACCGGCGGCATCAAGGCGTCGCTGTTCGGCCTCGACGGCATGCCGCTCGAAAATACGTTCTCTCAATACGACGTCAGCTACCCCGGAAACGGCTTTCAGGAGCAGCGCCCGGACCTCTGGGTCGAGGGCATGGTCAGCGCCACGAAGCGGCTGCTCGGCCGCTCGGGCGTTGACCCCGCGCGCGTTTCGGCGCTGTCCATCTCGGGGCATTCGCTGGGCTGCGTGCCGGTCGACCGCGACGGGCGATTGCTGCGCGAAACCGCGCCGATCTGGAGCGACGACCGCGCGAAGGCGCAGGCGGAGGCGTTTTTCCGGGAGATCGACTACCCCGCGTGGTACCTCAGGACCGGAAACGGCTTCCCCGCGGAGTGCTATACGCTGTTCAAGATCATGTGGTACCGCGACAACGAGCCGGAGGTCTACGAAAGGGCGTACAAAATCCTCGGCTCGAAGGACTACTGCAATTTTCGCCTGACCGGGCGGATGGCGACCGACCCCTCCTACGCGTCGGGCACCGGCTGCTACGACCTCAAGAACGCGCGCTACGACGAGGAATACGTGCGCGCCTCCGGCATACGGCCGGAGCTTCTGCCGGAAATCCTCCCCTCCCACGCGGTCGTCGGCGAGTTGACGAGGGAGGCGGCCGCGATGCTCGGGCTCACGGAGCGCGTCAAGGTCGTCCTCGGAGGCGTCGACAACTCCTGCATGGCGCTCGGCGCGCGCTGCACGCAGGCGGGGCGGGCGTATATCTCGCTCGGCTCGTCCTCGTGGATCGCGGTGACCGGGTCGGAGCCGCTCGTCGACGCCCGGCGAAAGCCGTTCGTGTTCGCGCACGTCGTGGACGGGCTGTACATGTCCGCGACGAGCGTGTTCTCCGCCGGGTCGAGCTTCCGCTGGGTGCGCGACCAGCTCTGCCGGGATGTCGTCGAGCGCGAGCGGCGCGGCGAGATCGCGGATTCGTACGAATTGCTCAACGAAATGGCCGCGCGCTCCCCGATCGGCGCGAACCGGCTGCAGTTCAACCCGAGCCTCACGAGCGCGGCGATGATCGAGAAGAGCAAGAACATCGCCGGAGCGTTCGTGGGTCTGCGCCTCGAGCACACGCGCGAGGACCTCGTGCGCGCGTCGATGGAGGGCATCGTCTACAACCTCTACTACGCGCTGACGGTCTTGATGGACTTAGGATTTTCGCCCGACGAGTTCCTGCTGGTCGGCGGCGGCGCGAAGAGCCCGTTCTGGCGGCAGATGTTCGCGGACGCCTTCGGCATGAACATACTGAAATCGAGCGTCGACCAGAACGCGGCCTCGCTCGGCGCGGCGGCGCTCGCGGCGTACGGCCTCGGCTACTGGAGGGACTTCCGCCCGGCGGACGGCGCGCACGCGCTCGAGGGCATTTCGAGGCCCGACCCGGCCCGGACCGCCGAATACCGGAAGCACTACCAATGGTCGCGCCGCATCGCCGACTGGCTCAGCGACGCGGGGGACATGCTAGCGGAGGGGCGCTAAAGCTCGCCCCCCATGCCATATTGCGGTTGTCGCGGCACCCAAAGGAGAGGCCATGATCAATACGATAACGCTGAACCCGGCGATCGACGAGATCCTCTATCTGGACAGATTCGTACGCAACATCACGAACCGCATCGCGTCGAAGGCGGTGACGATGGGCGGCAAGGGCACGCACGTCTCGCTGAATTTGCAGGCGATGGGCACGACCTCGCGCGCGTTCGGCTTCGCGTTCGGAAAAAACGGCGAGCGCATCGTCGAGATGCTCCGAGAGAGCGGCGTTTCGGCGGAATTCGTCTCCTCCGATTCGGGCGAGAGCCGCGTCAACCTGCTCCTCGTCGAGACCGCGACGCGCGACGCGACGCTCGTGGCGGAGAAGGGCCCGAGCCCGACGCCCGAGATGCTCGCGCAGTTTCGCGCGCGGCTGCGGGAAAAAATCGAGCCGGGCGACCTGCTCGCGCTGTCGGGCGACGCCTCGAACTTCGCGGACCCCTGCATTTACAATCACATCATCGAGATGCTGGAGGGCAGGAGCGTCCGCGTGTTCCTCGACGCGAGCGGGGAATCGTTGAAGCGTGGGATCGCGCAGGGGCCGTTCCTCGTCAAGCCGAACCGCGACGAGCTCTCGGCGCTCATGGGCGCGGAGATAAGGACGGAGCGGGAAGTCGTCGCGGCGATCGGGCGGCTGGACCGCTACGGCATCGAGGTCGTCGTCGTGTCGATGGGCAGGGAGGGCTCGATCGTGCGCGCGGACGGCCGCCTGCTGAAGGTCAAGGCGCCCGAAGTGGAAGTCTACAACGCCGTCGGCTGCGGGGACTGCCTCGTCGCCGGGCTATTGGCGGG
>MWAC01000051.1 GCA_002068815.1 Firmicutes bacterium ADurb.Bin467
GGTCTTCGGAACGGTCTCCGCCCACTTCTCGAATTTCTCCCCGTCCGAGGCGTCGCCCGTGCAGTAGCGCTCGGGGACCCCGTTGGTCCGCATGGCCCGCCACTTGTAGTGGTCGCCGTAGAGCCAGACCTGCGTGATGTTCTCGTAGCACGCATCCTCCCAGATTTCGCGCGGCTGGATGTGGCAGTGGTAGTCGATGATCGGGCATTTGGCCGCGACATCGTGGTAGAGCGCCCTCGCGGTCTCCGTCGGGAGCAAAAAATCCCGGTTCATGAACGCCTGCATGCGGCACACTCCTTTCCGATGAGGTCATTATACAGGAAGCATTTGGGATTTGCAACCGCGCGCGCATCGAACAAAATGCCGGTTTCGTTGTTATTCCAACGGTTTGGACACGGAAATTATGGTAGAATGGTCGCATCAGAGCTGAGGGAGGGATTGGAAAATGGTGGAACAGGTTTTCAAATTGGCGCAGGGGGACGGGAAGGCGATCGCGAGGGTGCTCTTCGACGAGAACGTTCACTACCTGCACATGGTGTTTCCGCAGAACGAGGGACTTCCGGAGCACTTTTCGAACTCGAACGTCTACATGACCGTCGTCCGCGGCCGGCTCTCGATCGGGCTGGGCGAGCAGGAAATCCACGCGTACCCGGCCGGCACGATGCTGAAGATTCCGTTCAACACGAAGATGAACGTCCGGAACCTCGACCCGGACACGCTCGAGCTGATCGTCGTCAAGGCCCCGGCGCCGAAGGGGTAGCCCCGTGAACAACCAAGGCGTGCTGGAGGGCCGCACGAAGGCGGAATTGATCGACCTCATCGGCATTTACGCGAAGAACTGGCTCGCGCTCGACGGACTGTGGTTTCAGTCGGTCGAGCGCAAGCTCGGCATGGACGAGGCGATGTTCCACGACGAGGAGGCCTGGCGCAGCTTCGCGGCGATCGAGGCGAGGCGGCTGAAGGCGTTTCTGAACCTGCCGGAGCGCGCCGGACTCGAGGGGCTGGCCCGGGCGCTCGAGCTTCGGTTCTACAGCAACCTGAACGCGTACGAGATCGTTCGGGAGGCCGACAGGCTCGTCTTTCGCAACGTCGAGTGCCGGGTGCAATCGGCCCGGGCGCGCAAGAACATGCCCTTCCACCCCTGCAAATCCGTCGGCGTCATCGACTACACCGAGTTCTCAAAGGCGATCGACGACAGAATCCGCTGCCGGTGCATTAGCTGCTATCCGGACGTGACCGACGAATCCGTGAGCTGCTCGTGGGAGTTTTCTCTGAATGAATAAAGGGCGGGCCGCAAGCCCACCCTTTTTCGTTCAGACTTCCTCGGAGTAGATCATGTCGTCCTCCTTGCCCCCCGGCGGTATGATCGGGAACACGCGCTGGCCGGAGGGGATCGCGCAGTCGACGACGCAGGGGCCGTCGCACCGTAGCGCCTTTTCGAGCACGGGGCGTATCTCGCCGCTCTTTTCGATTCGGAACCCCGTCGCGCCGAACGCCTCCGCGAGCTTCACAAAGTCGGTCCTGCGGTCGATCTCGGTGAACGAGTAGCGCCCCTTGTAGAACAGCTTCTGCCACTGGTGGACCATGCCGAGCACGCGGTTGTTCATGACGACGACGACGATCTTGAGGTTGTTCGAGACGGCGACCGCGAGCTCGGCCATGTTCATGTGGAAGCTGCCGTCGCCGGTGAACAGCACGACCGGCCGGCCCGGGCTTCCGACGGCCGCGCCGTTCGCCGCGCCCATGCCGTAGCCCATCGTGCCGAGACCGCAGGAGCTCAGAAAGCTCCGCGGGCGCGAGAACGGGTAATACTGCGCGACGAGCATCTGGTGCTGGCCGACGTCCGTCGCGATGATCGCGTCCCGCCCGACGAGCGCGTGGAGCTCGGTGATGACCTCGCGCGGGTTCAGCTCGTCGCCGTCGCTCCGGGCGGACGGCAGCGCGTTCAGCGCCTTGTGCTGAAGCAACCTGTGCATCCAGTCCCGGTGCCGAAGCTCCGGGAGCATTTCGTCCAGCGCCTTCAATGCCGCGCCCACGTCCCCGTTAAGCGGTATGTCGGCGCGGACGTTTTTGCCGATCTCCTTCGGGTCGATGTCGAGGTGGATGACCGTCGCGTTCTTCGCGAAGTGCGCGCGGTTGCTCGCGACCCGGTCGGAAAAGCGCGCGCCGACCGCGAGCAGCAGATCGCAGTTCGCGACGGCCATGTTCGCGGTCGCGGTGCCGTGCATGCCGACGAGCCCGAGGTTGAGGTCGGCGTCCGCCGGCAGGCTCGTGAGCCCCATCAGGCTCGTGCAGACCGGCGCGTGGGAGAACGTCGCGCCGCCGCCCGCGTAGATCAGCGGCCTTTCGCAGCGCCGGATCGCCTCCGCCGCCTTTTCAAGCGCATCCGCGTCCGGCGCGCGGTCGGGCAGGCGCACCGCCTTCGGCTGGGGGACGAAGGGCACCTTCTGCGCGGTGACGTCCTTCGGAAAGTCGATCAGCACCGGTCCCTTGCGCCCGGACACGGCGATTTCAAACGCCTCGCGGACGATCGAAGCGATGTCGGCGGCGTCCCGGACGAAGTAGTTCTTCTTGACGACCGACCGGCTGATGTCTACGATGTTGACCTCCTGAAAGCTGTCCCGCCCGATCAGGTCGCGCGCGACGTTTCCGGTGAGGGCTACAAGCGGCACCGAGTCGTGGTACGCGGTCGCGATGCCGGTGATGAGGTTCGTCGCGCCCGGCCCGGAGGTCGCGAGCACGACGCCGGTCCTGCCGGTCGAGCGCGCGTAGCCGTCGGCCGCGTGGCAGGCGCCCTGCTCGTGCGAGGCGAGTATGTGGCGGATGTCGCCGGCGCGCTCGTACAGCGCGTCGTAGATGTTGAGCACCGCGCCGCCCGGATAGCCGAACAGCACGTTTACGCCCTGGTCGATCAGCGACTGTATCAATATCTGTGCGCCCGTATGGTCCATAGCGATTCCCTCCCGTCAGGATTCCATGACGATCCTGTATCCCGCGGCCTCGAGCTGGCGGATCAATTCCTGCCCGTGCTCGCGGCTCGTGACCTCGCAGGCGACGTGCAGTATCGCGTCGCCGATCGCGAGGTTCGTGCTGAGCCGGTCGTGCTGCACCATGATGATGTTCGCGCCGCACTTGACCATGACCTCCGAAAAGCGGTAGAGGCTCCCGGGGATGTCCGGCATCACCGTCTGGAACTTCATCTGTCGGCCGCGCGTGACGAGGCCCTTTTCGACGACCTTGTGGATGAATCCGACGTCGATGTTGCCGCCGGAGAGCACGCAGACCGCGCGCTTTCCGGAGAGCTCGACATCGTGCCCGAGCGCCGCCGCGAGCGCCGCGGCCCCCGCCGGCTCGACGACCATCTTCGTGCGCTCGAGGAGAAGCAATATCGTCGAGGCGATCTCGTCGTCGGTGACGGTCACCATCTCGTCGACGTGCTCGCGGATCAGTTGCGAGGTGAGCACGCCCGGCTTCTTGACCGCGATGCCGTCGGCGATCGTCGAGACCGCGTCCGTGCACACGTCCTTCTTCGTGCAGAAGCTCTTGACCATCGCGTCCGCGCCCGAGGCCTGCACGCCGATCACGCGCACGCGCGGGTTGATCTGCTTGACGCACGCCGCCATGCCCGCGAGCAGCCCGCCGCCGCCGACCGGCACGAGGATCGCGTCGACGGTCGGAAGCGCCTGCAGTATCTCCAGCGATATCGTGCCCTGCCCGGCGATCACGTCCGGGTCGTCGAACGGGTGGATGAAGCAGCCGTCTTGCTCCTCGCAGAGCTTCTTCGCGTGCTGGTAGGCCTCGTCGTAGCAGTCGCCGGCGAGCACGACAACCGCGCCGTAGCCCTCGGTCGCCGAGATCTTCGCAATCGGCGTCGTGCGCGGCATGACGATCGTCGATTTCGCGCCCATCGCGCGCGCGGCGTAGGCGACGCCCTGCGCGTGGTTTCCGGCGCTCGAGGCGAACAGCATCGGGATGTTTTCCGACTCCCGCGCGACGGCCGCGATCTTGTTGTACGCGCCGCGCACCTTGAACGAGCCGGTCTTCTGCAGGTTCTCGCACTTCAGAAACAGCTCCGCGCCCGACATCTCCGAGAACGTGCGCGACGAGTTGACCGGGGTCTTGTGGATCACGCCCTTGAGGTTGGCAGCCGCCAGCTCGAACTCCCTGAGCTTCATAATACCCTCTCCAATCCTGAAACCTAAAACAAAACGCCCCTTGCCTGCACGGGAAGCGGGCAAAGGGCGTTCGCTTTTCGAAGGGCCTTAGGGCCGTTCTCTGAAAGCTGCGCGTCTTTGCCTGATTCGAATGATAATGGACGAAAGAATCGACATCGCCGCGCGCCTCCTTCTTTGTGAGTTTCAGCCAGTATACCGGAATCCGGCCGCGCTGTCAAGCGAATTTTGGATAAATTACTTGAGCACCGCGCCCCGGTTCGCCGAGGTGACGAGCGCGGCGTAGCGCCGGAGCCAGCCGCCGACGTCCGGCTGCTTCGGGACGTGCCCCGCGCGGCGCGCGGCGAATTCCTCGTCCGAAAGAAGCGCGTTCAGCCCCCCCGCCGGGATGTCGATCTCGAGCGCGTCCCCGTCCCGGAGCAGGCCGATCTCGCCGCCGGCCGCGGCCTCGGGGCAGACGTGGCCGATCGACGCGCCGCGCGACGCGCCGGAGAACCGGCCGTCGGTGATCAGCGCGACCTCCTTGTCGAGCCCCATGCCCGCGAGCGCGGACGTCGGGTTCAGCATCTCGCGCATGCCGGGCCCGCCCTTCGGGCCCTCGTAGCGGATGACGACGATGTCGCCGGGGCGGATGCTTCCCGCGTAGATCGCGGCAATCGCCGCCTCCTCGCCGTCGAACACGCGCGCCGGCCCCGCGTGCCTGAGCATCTGGGGATCGACCGCGGACCGCTTGACGACCGCGCCCTCTCTGGCGATGTTCCCCCAGAGCACCGCGATGCCGCCGCTTTCGCTGTACGGGCTCTCGATCGGGCGGACGACCTCCGGGTCGAGGTTTTCGACGCCCGCGAGGTTCTCCGCGACGGTTTGCCCGGTGACGGTCAGGAGGCCGGTGTTCAGAAGCCCCTTCTTCGAAAGCTCCGCCATGACCGCGGGCACGCCGCCGGCGCGGTCGAGGTCCTCGACGTGGTGCCTCTGCCCGACCGGGGCCAAATGGCACAGGTTCGGCGTGCGCGCGCTGACCTCGCTGATCTTTTCGAGGCTCATCGGCACGTGCGCCTCGTTCGCGATCGCGAGCAGGTGCAGCACGCTGTTCGTGCTGCAGCCCAGCGCCATGTCGACCGCGAGCGCATTGGAAAACGCGTCCGGGGTCAAAATGTCGCGCGGGCGGATGTCCTTCTCGACGAGCTCCATCACGCGCATGCCCGCGCGCTTCGCGAGGTGCGTTCGCTGCGCGTACACCGCCGGGATCGTCCCGTTGCCCGGCAGCGCCATACCGATCGCCTCGGACAGGCAGTTCATGCTGTTCGCCGTGTACATGCCCGCGCACGAGCCGCAGCCGGGGCAGCACTCGCGCTCGTACTCGGCGAGCTCCTCCTCATCGATGATGCCCGCCTTCAAGCTCCCGACCGCCTCGAACATCTGCGAGAGGCTGATCGGCTGCTGCCCGTGCCGTCCGGCGAGCATCGGTCCGCCGCTCACGACGATCGAGGGGATGTTCACGCGCGCGGCGGCCATCAGCATGCCGGGCACGATCTTGTCGCAGTTCGGGATCAGCACGAGAGCGTCGAACGCGTGCGAAACCGCGAGCGTTTCGACCGAATCTGCGATCAGCTCGCGCGACGGCAGCGAATAGCGCATCCCCGCGTGGCCCATCGCGATGCCGTCGCACACGCCGATCGCGGGCACCATGATCGGCGTGCCGCCCGCGATGCGCACGCCGGCCTTGACCGCCTCGGCGAGCTTGTCTAAGTGTATGTGGCCGGGGATGATCTCGGTGAACGAGCTCACGACGCCGATCAGCGGGCGGTTCAGCTCCTCCGGCGTCAGCCCGCAGGCGTAGAGCAGGCTCCGGTTCGGCGCGCGCTCGACGCCCTTTGTGACGGTATGGCTGTTGAGCATCATGACGGTTCCCTCCTTTGCTCGGTGAACAGGTTTTCCGCGAACTGCCGCGCGGTGCGGGGGCTCCTTCCGCCGCGGCGCAGCGCGAACGCCTCGGCCGCGCGCGCGACCTCCTCGTCGAACGGGAGCAGCATCTCCATGCAGTACCGGCGCGCGATGTCCAGATACAGCGCCCGGTCCGGCCTGAGGAACGTGACGGTCAGCCCGAATCGCTCGCTCAAAGACGATATCTCCTCGAGCGTGTCGCGGAGGTGGACGTCGCCGCCGTCCCGGTCCTGAAAGTTCTCGCGCACGAGGTGGCGGCGGTTGCTCGTCGCGTAGATCGCGATGTTCGCGGTGCGCGCGGTGACGCTCCCCTCGAGGATCGCCTTCAGCGCCGAGAAGCGGTCGCCTCCGGAGGCGAACGACAGGTCGTCGATGAATAGGATGAATTTCAGCGGGTTGCCGCAGAGCTTGTCGATCAGCCACGGTATCTCCTCGAGCTGGTCGCGGCGCAGCTCGATCAGCCGCAGCCCCCGGTCGCGAAAGCGGTTCGCGAGCGCCTTGACCGTCGTCGATTTCCCGGTGCCGCTGTCGCCGTAGAGCAGCACGTTCGAGGCCGGGAGCCCGTTCACGAGCGCGAGCGTGTTTTTTTCGACCTCGCCGCGCTCGCGCTCGTACCCGGTCAGCCGGCCGAAGTCGACCGGGTCGGGATGGAGCACCGGCTTGAGCTCTCCGTCCCGGAGCAGAAACACGTGCGAATCCGCGAAGATGCCGTAGCCCGTCTCGCGTATGCGCGCCATGTGCCCTCGGTAGCCCCCGGAGAAGTCGATGTCCTCGACCTCCCAGCGCGCGACCGGGAACGGGGTGCCCTCGGGGAGCACGTCCTCCGGCTTCAGCCCTCCGAGCAGCCGGAGCGTCTCAAGCTCGGCCTCGAGCGCGTCCTTGAGCATGGGGGAGATATGTTCCCCCGCGGCGAGGCGGCGGACGTACGCGTTCTCGTCCCGCAGCGCGCGCGAGAACAGGTAGTCCGTCAGGCTCTCCCGGCCTCGAACAACAGCCCCGCGACACGCGCGCAGCCGGACACGCTCCGGCCCTCCGAGAGCACCGCCTCGAGCGCCCGGACGACCGGGTCGCCCTTGAGTCCTTCGAACACCGCCAGCGCCGAGAGCCGCAGGCGCAGCGTTTCAAGGTTTTGCAAATGTATTTCCTCCCGGGGCAATCGCTATTTTTTGAGCCAGCTCATCATCCTGCGCAGCTTCGCGCCGACGGTCTCGACCGGGTGCGCGGCCTCGAGCCTGCGCATCGCGAGGAAGTTCGACTTGCCCGCCGCGCGGTTTTCGACGTTCCAGTTGCGCGCGAACGTTCCGTCCTGTATCTCGCGCAGGATTTTCTTCATCTCCTTGCGCGTGTCCTCGGTGATGATGCGCCGTCCGGTCATGTAGTCGCCGTACTCGGCGGTGTTGCTGATCGAGTAGCGCATCATCGCGAAGCCGCCGCTGTTGATCAGGTCGACGATCAGCTTCATCTCGTGCACGCACTCGAAGTACGCCATCTCCGGCGCGTATCCGGCCTCGACGAGCGTGTCGAACCCCGCCTTCATGAGCTCCGTCACGCCGCCGCAGAGCACGGCCTGCTCGCCGAAGAGGTCGGTCTCCGTCTCCTCCTTGAACGTCGTCTCGATGATGCCCGCGCGCCCGGCGCCGATGCCCGAGGCGTAGGCGAGCGCGAACTCCCGCGCGCGGCCGGAGGCGTCCTGGTGGATCGCGATCAGCGAGGGAACGCCCTTGCCCTCGAGGTACTGGCTGCGCACCGTGTGGCCGGGGCCCTTCGGCGCGACCATGATCACGTCGACGTCCTTGGGCGGCACGATCTGGTTGAAGTGGATCGAGTAGCCGTGCGCGAACGCGAGGATATTGCCCTCCTCGAGGTTCGGAAGAATGCTCTCGCGGAAGATGTCCGGCTGCAGCTCGTCCGGCGTCAGCATCATCACGATGTCGGCGGCCGCGGCCGCGCCGGCGGCGTCGAACACCTCGAAGCCGTCGCCCCTGGCGATTTCGGCCCTGGGCGAGTCCGGCCTCAGGCCGATGACGACCCTGACTCCGCTGTCCTTCAGGTTCTGCGCGTGCGCGTGGCCCTGGCTGCCGTAGCCGATGACGGCGACGGTCTTGCCGCTCAGGAGCTCCAGATTGCAGTCCTTGTCGTAATACATCTGCACCATTTTTATACCCTCCCGGTTTTTTAGAATAGCGTCATTCGGGGAGCGAGATCGCGGCGCTTCCCTTCTCCATCGCGATCATGCCCGTGCGCACGATCTCGACGATGCCGTACGGCTCCACCATGTTCAGAAGCTGCTTGACCCGCTCGGGCCGGTCGGCGATCTCGATCGTGAGCGTCGTCGGCGACAGGTCGACGACCTCCGCCTTCATGATCGCGCAGATGTCGGTGATCTGGCCGCGCGTCTTCGTGTTCGCGTTGACCTTGATCAGCGCCAATTCCCGCCGCGTCGAGTTCTCGGCGTTCAGTTGCCGGACCTTGATCACGTCGATCTGCTTGTTGAGCTGCTTTTCGACCTGCTCCATGATCCGCTCGTCGCCCTGCGCGACGATCGTCATCCGGGATACCGTCGCGTCCTCGGTCTCGCCGACGGCGAGGCTCTCGATGTTGTAGCCCCTGCGCGCGAACAGCCCGGCCGTGCGCGCGAGCACGCCCGCGCGGTTTTCCACCAGCACCGACAAAATGCTTCTCACTGTACACCCTCCTCCGGGTCGATCGCGCACTCGAGCAGATATCCTCCGGGGCTCGAGAGCATCCGCTCGACGGCCTTTTCCGCGCCCTCCATGTCGCACACGCGCTGATATTCGATGCCGTACGCCTCGGCGATCAGCTTAAAGTCCGGGCTGCCCTCGAGGTCGACCGCGAACTCGCGGCCGCCGTAGGCCGTGCGCTGGATGCCCAGCACCATGCCGAGCTTGCCGTTTCGAAGGATCGCGATCTTGATCGGAAATCCGTGCTGGCGCATGGTCGCCAACTCGTTCATCGACATCTGGAACGAGCCGTCGCCGCAGACGGCGAGCACGCACCGGTCCGGGGCCGCGGCCTTCGCGCCGATCGCCGCCGGGATGGAGTAGCCCATCGTGCCCATGCCGCCGGTCGTCAGGAACCGGCCGTTTGCGCGGAAGTTCCGGGCCGACCATATCTGGTTCTGGCCGACGTCCGCGACGTAGACGCTGTTTTCCGGGAGCTTTTCGCAGAGCATCCGGACGAATGCGCCGGGGTTCAGGAACCCGGATTTCGACTGCTTCGCGAGCGTCTTCTCCCGCTCCTTCGCGCGGTGGACGTCGAGCTCCCGGAGCCACTCGGAGCGGTCGCCCTCGAGGTCCATCTCCGAGAGCTTCGAGACGACCGCGGCGGCGTCGCCGACGAGCGGGATCGTCGCCCCGACGTTCTTGCCGATCTCGGCGGTGTCGATGTCGATGTGCACGACGGTCGTCGTCTTCTCGACCGAGTCCGGCCGCGTGATCGCGCGGTCGCCGACGCGCGCGCCGATCAGGATCAGGAGGTCGCTGCGGTCGATCGCGATGTTGCCGGTCGTCGTGCCGGTCATGCCGAGCATGCCGTAGTAGTAGGGGTGGTCGGCGGGCAAGGCGCCCACGCCCATCAGCGTGGACACGACCGGCAGCGAGAATTTCTCGGCGAACGCGCGGACGACGTCGACCGCGCCGGACAGGAACGCGCCCCCGCCCAGGCAGATCAAGGGCCGCTTCGCCGCGCGGATCGCCTCGGCGACCTTGCGAATCTGCAGCGGGTGTCCGGCGTGCGGCGGCTTGTAGCCGCGGATCGACACGCCCTCCGGGTACGAAAACTCGATCGCCTGCCTCTGCACGTCGACCGGCACGTCGATCAGGACCGGCCCCTTGCGCCCGGTGGACGCGATGTGAAACGCCTCTTTAAATACGCGCGGCAAATCAACAGCGGACTTCACGAGGTAGCTGTACTTCGTAAACGGCGCCGCCGCCCCGGTCGTGTCCACCTCCTGAAACACGTCGCGCCCGAGCTGGTACGTCGCGACCTGGCCGGTGATCGCGACGAGCGGTATGCTGTCGCTGTACGCGGTCGCGATCGCGGTCAGCAAATTCGTCGCGCCGGGGCCGGAGGTCACGACGCAGACCCCGGGCTTTCCGGAGATGCGCGCGTAGCCGCTCGCGGCGTGGCCCGCGCCCTGCTCGGTGCGCGTCAGCACGTGCCGTATCTTGGACGCGCGAAGGCTGTCGTAAAACGGCGCGATCGTCGCGCCGGGATACCCGAACAGCACCGGTACGCCCTCCGCCTCGAGGCAGCGGACCATCGCTTCTGCGCCGGAGATCATGTGTTCACCCCATTTCGGAAATTACTGGAGCGCCGAGAGGATGGATTTCGCCATGCGCGCCGTGCCGACGACCTCGCCGCCCGCGGACGCGATGTCCGCGGTGCGCAGCCCCCCGTCGAGCGCGCGCCGCACGGCCGATTCGACCGCGTTCGCGGCGTCCGGATGGCCCAAAGAGTGCCGGAGCATAAGCGCCGCGGAGAGTATCGAGCCGATGGGATTCGCCAAATCCTTCCCGGCGATGTCCGGCGCGGAGCCGTGGATCGGCTCGTAGAGCCCGAGGCTGCCTTCGCCCAGCGACGCCGAGGGCAGCATGCCGATCGAGCCGGTGATCTGCGAGGCCTCGTCGGAGAGTATGTCGCCGAACATGTTGCCGGTGACGATCGTGTCGAATTGATTGGGCTTTCGCACGAGCTGCATCGCGCAGTTGTCGACGTACATGTGCGTGAGCCGGACGTCCGGGTATTCGCGGGCCATTTCATTCGCGATCTCGCGCCAGAGCCTCGACGACTCGAGCACGTTCGCCTTGTCGACCGAGCACAGCCGCCCGCCGCGCCCGCGCGCGAGCTCGAACGCGACCTTCAAAATGCGCCGTATCTCGTGCGCCGAGTACTCCTCCGTGTCGAACGCGACCATTTCGCCGTCTTTCTCGCAGCGCCCGCGGCGGCCGAAGTAGATGCCGCCGGTCAGCTCGCGCACGACCATGATGTCGATGCCGTCTCCGAGGATTTCGTCCCGGAGCGGCGACGCGGAGCGCAGCGCCGGGTAGACGGTCGCCGGGCGCAGATTCGCGTAGAGCCCGAGCGCGCCGCGGATGGAGAGCAGCCCCTTCTCCGGGCGCAGGTCGCCGGGGAGGTTGTCCCACCTCGGCCCGCCGACCGCGCCGAGCAGCACGGCGGCGGAGTCTTTGCACGCGGAGACGGTGTCGTCGGGAAGCGGGCAGCCGAATTGGTCGATCGCGGCCCCGCCGATCGGGCAATCCGCCGCGCGGACCGAGAAGCCGGAGAGCTCCGCGGCCCTTTGAAGCACCGCGACCGCCGCGCGCGTGATCTCCGGGCCGATGCCGTCGCCCGGCAGCACCGCGACGTCGTAGGTCATGGTTGCGCCCCTTCCCGCCGCGCGCGGATCGCGTTCACGAGCCCGCCCGCGTCGATGATCGCCTGCATGAACGGCGGGAACGGCGCGGCGGTGTACGTTTTCCCGCTCCGGAGGTTCAGGATCGCGCCGGTGTCGAGATCGACCGACAGCTCGTCGCCGGACTCGGTGTCATCGACCGCCTCCGGGCACTCGAGCACCGGGAGGCCGATGTTGATCGCGTTCCGGAAGAAGATGCGCGCGAAGTTCTTCGCGATCACGCAGGAGATGCCGGCCGCCTTGATCGCGACGGGCGCGTGCTCGCGGCTCGAGCCGCAGTGCTGCGCGAGGAACTTTGGGTCCGGGTTGTTCAGCATCCGCGCGGGGATGATGACGTCGGTGTCGATGTGGTCGCCGTACTTGTGGACGAATCCCCGGAGCTTCATCGCGAGTCCCCCCTTTCCAACGACTCGGGGCCAACGATATACCCCGCGACCGCGGAGGCCGCGGCCACCGCGGGCGAGGCCAGGTAGACCTCGCTGTTTGTATGCCCCATGCGGCCGACAAAGTTGCGGTTTGTCGTCGAGACGCATCGCTCGCCCTCG